>CAYZKL010000029.1:5333-31264 GCA_964478855.1 uncultured Flavipsychrobacter sp. | reverse complement strand
GTGCCTCAACATAAAGGCTATCTTCTTGCTGATCTCTTCTGCGGTGAATGGTGCGTAAACCTGTTGTACAAAGTTCTGCTCACTCAGCTTACCCTGCTCTTCTGCGGCTTTGCATAGGTTATATATATCCTGTAGCTTACCTGACTGTCCTGCATCTGCAAGAAGGTTTACCGCTGCCTGGAATGCGATGAAATCGCCCATGCGCCTCATATCTATTCCATAGCAATCAGGATAACGTATCTGCGGTGCCGATGAAACAACAATGATGCGCTTAGGTCCCAGGCGGTCCACCATCTTAATGATACTTTCACGAAGCGTGGTACCACGTACTATTGAATCATCAATAACTACAAGTGTATCCACTCCTTTTTCTACGGTGCCATAAGTGATGTCGTAAACGTGTTGAACCATCTCGTTGCGCGATGCGTCTTCGGTTATGAAGGTCCGCATCTTCACATCTTTAATAGCTATCTTCTCTATGCGTACACGCCGGTATATGAGTTCCCTCATTTCATCAGCGGGCATATCCGGCCGAGCAAGAATGCGTTGTACTTTTATATCCTTAAGATAATCTTCCAGCCCTTTGATAAGGCCGTAAAAAGCTATCTCAGCGGTATTAGGTATGAATGATACTATAGTATGTTTCAGATGGTTATCCAGTGCTTTAAGAACAGTACCAGCAAGGTTGCGGCCCAGCTCCATACGCTCTCTGTATATGTCCGGATCACTGCCACGGCTAAAATAGATGCGCTCAAAGCTGCAGGCCTTATGTTCTTTTGCTGGCAGTATCTCTACGTCGCTGAATTCACCTTTTGAGGATACGATGATCGCATGCCCCGGCTCCAGTTTGCGTACCTGCTGTTGAGTAACATTAAATGCCGTCATGATGGCCGCACGCTCAGATGCTGCTA
Organism: uncultured Flavipsychrobacter sp.; assembly: GCA_964478855.1. GTDB lineage: Bacteria > Bacteroidota > Bacteroidia > Chitinophagales > Chitinophagaceae > Nemorincola. The sequence continues at coordinate 30,353 of CAYZKL010000029.1, read as the reverse complement.
CCACGATCTCATCATCCTGGTAATAATAGCATGGGCGGATACCATTGGCATCACGCATTACAAAGCTGTCACCATTACCTATAAGCCCGCTGAATACAAACCCTCCATCAAAATGCCTGGTAGCCTGTTTCAGTATACCTTCTATATTTAGCTTTTCCGGATTGGTGTCATCAGCCATACACAGATAATAATGTATGGTCTCTATCATTGCCCCAAGGTCACTCTCACGCATTGTACCGTTAGGCTTCTGATCCAGCATATCAAACAACTCATCAGTATTGACAAGATTGAAGTTGCCGGCCATTGCGAGGTTACGCGTAGGATTGATGTGAGACTTAATGAAAGGGTGGCAGAACTCTACATTGTTTTTGCCCTGTGTCCCGTACCTCAGGTGCCCCAGCATCACCTCACCCACGAACTTCATATAGCCCTTCATAAGACCCGGGTGCTGCAGTATCTCTGGGTACATCTTCTCCAGCTCACCCACTTCCTGGCTTATATCCTGGAAGATACGGGAGATGGCCTGTGCACCACTCACTTGCATACGATGCATGAACTGGTGTCCCGGCTCTATATTCAGCTTTACAGTTGCTATACCCGCACCATCCTGGCCACGGTTATGCTGTTTTTCCATCAGCAAGTATAGTTTGTTCAGCGCGTAGAAAGCCGTGCCGTATTTCTGGTGGTAATATGAGATAGGTTTAAGCAGGCGTATATATGCTAAACCACATTCGTGCTGTATTGCGTCAGACATGAGGGTGCAAAGATAAGTTGATTGATTGATAAGTTGCGGGTAAAAGGGTTAATGAAATGCAATATCCTTATATCTGCAAGTTATAGTTACTGAACAATAGACCTGCCATTTGTGACACTAGCTTGTCCGGATAGCAACTCATCAATTTTGCTTTTCTCCCCCGCGCCTGCACTATGCATATTAAAAATAGTGCTAATCAATAATGATACACCTATAAGGAAGATGCATACTGACGAAATGCGGTGCATATATATGATCCTTCGGGCGGTAAGCAGTCTTTTGATCCTGTCTGCAAGGAACACCTTTGCAAAATCGATACCCAGGATAATGATCAGGCAGGTGCCAAACAAGATCGCTCGGTATAGACCGGGAGTATTAGCCGTTATGGTAACAGCACCCAGCCAGGTGATCAGCACGCCGGGATTCAGGGTATTAATAAGGAAACCGCTGAGCCATATCTTAAAATAATGCCCCCCCTCAACCTGTAACGGTACTGATGACGGGCGTTTAGGTACCTGTTTTTTGAAGAAGCCTGCAGCACCTATGATCATAAGTGCTGCAGCACCGCTAAAAGCTATATAGTGCTCATACGGCCGAAGATGTTGCAACCAGGCAGCCGCCACGTTAGCAAGTATAACATATATGAAATCACTCACAGAAACCCCTAAAACGAATGCCAGCCCTGACTTATAACTATAATTAAGACTATACCTGATAACCGCAAATAAAGTAGGCCCAACAGAAATAGCCATGAATAACCCTACCAATACCCCCTTAACTAACGCATCTATTATGTGCAATTCCATGCCGGAAAATCAGCGTTGGTGAATAATCAAACTTTCATATTAAAAGAAGATCAACTAAATCACGCAAACTATTTATAAAATTAACAATAACCCAATAAACCAATCAACCGTAAAGGTACTATGACTTATCAATTATCACCGTATCACCCTATCTTTGCCACCCAATAATTATTTCATAAAATCATAAATATCTAATATGCAATTCCCGGGACAAACTAAGTTTTACAAAGGAAAAGTACGTGATGTATACACCATACAGGATAAATACATGGTAATGATCGTGAGCGATCGTATTTCGGCTTTTGATGTTGTACTGCCAAGGCCTATACCTTATAAAGGACAAGTGCTTAACCAGATCGCAGCACAGTTCTTGGATGCAACACGGGATATAGTGCCCAACTGGATGATCAATGTGCCGCTACCAAATACTACTATCGGATATAAATGCGAAACATATCCTGTGGAAATGGTGGTGCGTGGAAACCTTACCGGGCATGCATGGCGCACATACAAAAGCGGAAAGCGTGAATTGTGTGGTATAACAATGCCTGAGGGTATGCAGGAAAATGATTTCTTCCCTTCGCCTATCCTCACCCCTACTACAAAGGCACATGAAGGACATGACGAAGATATTTCGCGCGATGAGATCATCAGTAGCGGACTGGTATCGAAAGAAGAGTATGAGGAGCTGGAAAAATATACATTGGCTCTATTCGAAAGAGGAAAAGAAATGGCACGCAGCCGTGGATTGATCCTGGTAGATACCAAGTACGAATTCGGTAAGATCGGTGATACTATTTACCTGATAGATGAGATTCACACTCCAGATTCGTCAAGGTATTTCTACATGGAAGGATATGAAGAGCGCCAGAAGAAAGGAGAACAGCAAAAGCAACTATCTAAAGAATTTGTGCGTGAATGGCTGATGGAAAATGGATTCCAGGGCAAGGATGGACAACAAGTTCCTGAAATGACCGATGAAGTGGTTGGACAGATATCTGAACGCTATATAGAGCTATATGAAGTAGTTACCGGTAAGACCTTCCAGAAGCATGATGTGAACCATGCTGAAGAAGAGAAAAAACTGATAGAAGCAATACAACAGTTACCATAATCAACAACTCGCTCATCATGTCAGTAATAGAAACAGGACAAAGAGTTATCAGGTCGCCAAGAGGGAGTGAACTTACCTGCAAGAGTTGGGTAACAGAGGCTGCCTACCGTATGATACAGAATAACCTGGACCCTGAAGTGGCAGAACGCCCTGAAGACCTGGTAGTATACGGAGGTATAGGTAAGGCTGCCCGCAACTGGGAAAGCTTTGATAAAATACTTGCCTGCCTCAGAGACCTGAATGATGATGAGACACTAATGGTACAAAGTGGCAAACCGGTAGGAGTGCTGCGCTCTCATAAGAATGCTCCACGTGTACTGATCGCCAACTCTAATCTCGTAGGACGATGGGCTACCTGGGAGCACTTCAGGGAGCTGGAAGCCAAAGGACTGATGATGTATGGACAGATGACCGCAGGCAGCTGGATATATATCGGCTCACAAGGTATAGTTCAGGGCACTTATGAAACATACCTATCGCTTTCTGACATACATTACAACGGTACACTGAAAGGCACACTGAATGTGACCGCAGGACTTGGCGGCATGGGTGGCGCTCAACCTCTTGCGATTACCATGAACGAAGGTGTATGCCTTGCTGCTGAAATGGAAGAGTGGCGCATCAAAAAGCGTATTGAAACACGCTACCTGGATAAATATACCAATGACATTGATGAAAGCATAGACTGGGCATTGGATGCAAAAGCAAAGGGCGAGCGCGTATCGATCGGTGTTTGCTGCAATGTTGTGGACCTATTACAACGACTGATTGATCGTAATATTACCCCTGACACTTTAACTGACCAGACATCAGCTCATGATGAACTGATCGGTTACTTTCCTGAAGGGCTAAGCGTAGCGCAAGCAAATACACTACGCGAAAGCAACCCGGAAGAATATAAGAGCCGCTCACTGGATACTATGGCACGTCACGTAAAGCAAATGCTGGAACTGCAAAAACGCGGTGCCATTACATTTGACTATGGCAACAACCTGCGTGGACAAGCACATGACAAACGCGGCATAACCAATGCATTCAACTTCCCTGGATTTGTACCCGCATATATCCGCCCATTATTCTGCGAAGGCAAGGGGCCATTCCGCTGGGTAGCATTGAGTGGTGATCCTGAAGATATTTACACAACAGATAAAGCGATGATGGAGTTGTTTCCCGACAATAAAGGGCTGCACCGCTGGCTAACCATGGCCCGCGAGCGTATTGCCTTTCAGGGATTACCATCACGCATTTGCTGGCTGGGCATGGGCGACCGTGAAAAAGCCGGGCTGTTATTCAACGAACTTGTAAGAACGGGCAAGGTAAAAGCACCTATTGTTATAGGACGTGATCACCTGGATACAGGATCTGTAGCTTCGCCTAACCGAGAAACAGAAGCCATGAAAGATGGTAGTGATGCTGTAGCTGACTGGCCAATACTGAATGCGCTCATCAATACTGCAGGCGGTGCAAGCTGGGTATCTTTCCATCACGGTGGTGGTGTAGGTATGGGCTATTCGCTGCATGCAGGCATGGTGATCGTAGCGGATGGAACACAGGATGCCGAAGAAAGGCTGAGGCGTGTACTGCATAACGATCCTGCTATGGGCGTTATCCGACACGCGGACGCAGGATATGATATTGCAAAGGACACTGCTAACAAATTCGGTCTTACCATCTAATAAAAGATTGCTCTGTAAAGAGCCATAGCATTATGTATCGTATAGGACAAGGTATAGATTTTCATAAACTGGTGGAAGGCCGTGAATTCTGGCTGGGTGGTATTCTTATCCCTCACACCAAGGGTGCATTAGGCCACTCAGATGCCGATGTGCTGCTGCATGCTATATGCGACGCATTGCTTGGAGCTCTGAGCCTTGGCGATATCGGACAGCATTTTCCTGATACTGATGCAGCCTATAAAGGCATTGATAGCAAGAAACTGTTGCAACGATCTTATCAACTGGTATGCGAACGTGGCTATACTTTGGTAAACATAGATAGTACAATATTGCTACAGGCACCTAAGATCAGGAAGTATGTAGATGATATGCGTAAGGCCATAGCCGATATACTAAATGTGTCTGTAGAAGATGTGTCTATAAAGGCTACCACAACAGAACAGTTAAGCTTTATTGGCCGTGAAGAGGGCATTGTTGCCACTGCAAATATCTTATTGCGTAAAGCAGACTGATCGTTTATTTTTTCTCGCCGATAAAGTTGAGGCCGAAGAAGAAGTATTCACGGCGCATACCTTTTGTCTGCTGTATCTGCTGTTCCTTCTTCAGTAATGCAAACGGATCAGAGAACCTGTAACTGAGTGGTAAGTAATAACGCACATACTGTACACCTGTATCCGGTATGCGGAAGCCATTCTTCTCAAACAACTGCCGCCAGCTATCCAGGCTGCGAATGTTCTCGTTACCTATCAATATATCTTTTTGCAGTTTCTCATCCCATATTGTGATGATACGCTTATTGCTCCTGTATTTGTAGAGCTTTATCCTTTGTATAATGTTGTTGCCATTCTCTTCTACCGAGAGTATCCTACCATTCTTCTTTAAACTGGTATTGAATATCTGCAGTGCATCGTCAATAGGTTCCAGGTGATGCAGGGTATCCTGTACTATGATCCAGTCGTAGCTGTCTGCGGCAGGTTTGTTATCAAACAGGTTTTCGTAAGTGCAGGTGAACAGGGACGTATCGCCATATTTACTCCAATACTCTTTGCGCTTCTGTACTGTTTCGTAATAGAACTCAAGCGTGGTGCCATAGGTCTTTATACCATTCATGGCCAGGAACAGGCAGGTAGTGCCATAACCGCAACCACAATCCCATATCGACAGAGCTTTACCACCGGGCGCATCAACAATGTTCTTCTGAATATAACGAAGCCGCTCCAGGAAATAATTCCTGCGGAAGTGCCATGAGGACTTTTTGCCCAGGAACTTATAATAGGGTTGCATTTCCGTATGTACTTCCAGTTCTTTGAGCATAAGGTCAAAAAACTGCTCCGGGGACATCATTAAATAGAAACTATTAAAATGTTAGCATGTGCAATTATCTGCGCAGCGGGCCAAAAGTAAGAAGTATCAGCTAAAAAAAGGAATCGGGTATTTGCAAATTGGCCTGATCACTCCTGCCTTGATGCAAATACCCGTCCTTTTATATGTGCTTACTATTCTGCAACTACCATTAATGACTCACGGATCTTAGCTTCCAGTTCGTCAGCAACCTCAGGATTGTCATGCAGGAACTGCTTTACTGAATCTCGGCCCTGGCCGATCTTGCTTTCGTTATAGCTGAACCATGAACCGCTCTTTTGCAGGATATTGAGTTCAACACCCATATCTATTATTTCACCTATCTTGCTGATACCCTCACCAAAGATGATATCGAACTCGACCTGGCGGAATGGCGGAGCAACTTTGTTCTTCACCACCTTCACACGGGTACGGTTACCACTTGCGATATCACCATCTTTGATCTGGCTGATACGACGGATATCGAGACGTACAGATGCATAGAACTTAAGTGCATTACCACCGGTAGTAGTTTCGGGATTGCCGAACATCACACCGATCTTTTCGCGCAGCTGGTTGATGAATATGCAGCAACAGCCTGTACGCGAGATAGTTGCGGTAAGCTTACGCAGTGCCTGGCTCATCAGACGAGCCTGAAGGCCCATCTTGCTTTCGCCCATCTCGCCATCCAGTTCACCCTTAGGTACCAGTGCCGCTACGGAGTCAATAACGACCACGTCGACCGCACCTGAAGAGATAAGACGATCTGCTATTTCCAGGCCCTGCTCACCGAAGTCGGGCTGAGAGATAATGAGATTATCTACGTCCACACCCAGTTTACGGGCATAGCTGGCATCAAAAGCATGCTCCGCATCTATAATAGCGCAGATGCCGCCTTTCTTTTGTGCCTGGGCAATGGTATGTATCGCAATTGTTGTTTTACCTGAAGATTCCGGTCCATATATCTCTACGATACGACCGCAAGGCAGACCGCCCACACCAAGTGCCACATCAAGCCCGATAGAGCCCGTACTGATCACATCCATCTTCTCCTTTTGCTTGTCGCCAAGCATCATCACCGATCCTTTGCCATAATCTTTCTCGATCTTGTCGAGTGCCAGTTTCAAAACTTTTAATTTGTCGTCTGCCATGTTACTTTCTTTTTTATTATTCGTTGCCATTAAACTTTTATCAAAATTAGCTGAAAATAACACATGATATTCATTTTTTACAAGAAGATATCCACAATGAAAAAACAGGGTTAAAACCAATACAGTAAAGGAATACAGGCCGTTACAAACCCTATTTTGTGGGTAAGTCTGCATTTATTTTTGGGACTGATAAAGAAACATCTCCCGGTTTTGGCTTTTTGAAGTGTACTGTGGGATCTGTTATTAAGTATAAACCTGTAAAATACATGTAGTTACTGTTTTAAATGATTGTTGCGGAGGTATAAGTTCAGTGGTGTTTCTGTACATTTGGCTCCATTTTTAATACCGGGGGGATCATGAGTGAAGAGATAAACATTGCGGCAACAGATAAGGAGCATTTACTGCAGCTTATCAATAATATGGATGACCCGTTGTGGCTTATCAATACGAACAGTACTATTATAGAGTGTAACCGTTCATTTAAAAAGTGGGTATCGTACTTCATAGGCAAAGAACTGGACAAAGGGGACTGTGTATTATATAACGGGCAGGATGAACCTTACCGCCTGAAATTTGAAATGTGTTATCAACTGGCACTCTCCGGCAAATCCTTTAAATCTGTTGAGGATATGATGGTGGATGGCCAGAAGCAGTATACCAGGGTCAGCTTCAACCCGGTGTTTGATGATGATGGCCGGGTGATAGCTGTGAGCTGCTATGCACGCGACATAACCGAACAACGGATGCACCTGCTGAAAATAGAAGAACAGAACACCGCACTGCGCGAGATCGCTTTCATAGAATCGCACAAGGTACGCGGGCCGGTTGCAACCATTTTGGGACTCGGTGAACTATTCAACCAGCACGACCCCACTGATCCTATGAATACCGAAATACTGCAAGGAATGATAAGGATGGCACATGAGCTAGACCTTATCATCAGGGAAGTGGTGAAGAAATCGAATGCAATAGGCATTTAATACATAAATGCTATCTTGTTATCTGCACATACCCAGTATGTGTACCAGCAATAACCCTGGCTATATACTGACCTGCAGGCAGTACACTAATATTCAGCGCGCGCAAATTGTTATACGAAGCAACTTCCTTTGACTGCATATCGAACAACTGTATATGGAATGTGCCCCAATCTGCAGGGACATCGATATTTATTGATCCATCAGTGGCAGGATTAGGGTAGGCATTGAGTATCGTAACATTACTTGCAACATTTGTAACACTATTGATAATAGGTGTAGTATCAAATGAACGGTACACATCCCTGTAACGAATGCTGCTGATAGTCTCAGTGCCGCCCAATACATTGGCAGTGACCCATAACGCCGGATAATGCTCTCCATTCAACAGCCACTTATATTCTACCGAATTGCGTGGGAGGCCAAATGTCGTTGTTCCGAAAGTTACCGTATCAATCTCATGTATCTCTGAGCGAACACGTATACAAGCTGCCGGAGACGTATAATAAGGAGTGGTGATGGTACCCCAACCATCTACACGACTTTTGCGATATCCCTTCTGCTTAATACCTCCCAAGCCAGGAATGCTGATATTGAGCTGATAACCGGCACTATCGTTATTGGTGTAGGTAAGGGGGAAGAAGTACCAAACATCCGGCGTATCATAGTTAACAGGTGTGGGGATTCCGCTGATGCTGGCAGCAAATGCTGCAGCCTCGAAACGAGAAGGACTGCTTTTCTTCTCGAAGAAGGTATAAACCTGCTTGATGGAGATACCAGGTAATGGTAATGGAAAGCTATCTGCAACTTTATAGCCATAAGCAGACAGGCCAATGGTGAGCGCATAAAGTGGATTAACGGCAAGCGCAGTCCGATAAGTATCTACTGCCTGGGCAGTGGGTGTGAATGTATAATTCCATGCAACACTAGTGCCGCTATCGCCGAGATTGATAGTGGAACCGACAGTTGATGCAAAACTGTAGCGCAACGTATCGCCCGACACAGGCATATCGGATGAGGTAATGGTTATTTGTGCGATAGCCGAATGAACTAATAACAGTACCGCAATCATTGATATTAAACGCCTCATAGCGGGTATTTTTTCAAATGTACTAATAAAAAGTAAATATAGACATCTACAGTCTCAATTGAAACGTATATAAAGTTGAGAAAAATACATAAAAATGTAATAAATTTGTTAACGATTCAACTATGCTTTGTTATTTGCTGGTTAACAGATAGTTTTACAATAAATAATCATGCTATGATTGGACTTATTACTAAAAAATCAGAATGCAGGCGCGGCGGTAAAGATATGCGCGTAACATCTCCGAAAGAAGCAATAAGGAGAACCCTGAAAAACTACCTGATAAAGGATGGTTTTATCATCCGGTCATTTCACCGAACGCCAAGCCTATCGAACAAGATGGTGCAACTGCATAAAGCAGGCTACATTGCAGATATGCCTATAGGGCAGGTGCATAACAACTAAAACTTAGTTGTAACTCTAAATAAATGAAGCCCCTATGGGGCTATTGTTATCTAAACATCAAACGATCATGCTGACCTGTGCCATATTATTGCTACTAAGAAAAATCTACTACAGCCGAGCTGCTCAACTGAAACATAAAGTTGCTATCGCGAAGTAATGCAAGAAAATCAAGCGCGATACCGGGGACACCCCAATTTCTCATTTTTAGATGTTGCAGTATTGGGGTGATGACCATACTGATAATCAATTGCTTCCGTAGTTTCGGGTGACCCCATGAGGCCCCAAAGACACCCCAAAGTGGCCCCATTTATATGTCGAAATGGGGTGATGATTTTCGACACGTCATTTATGTTATGTCGAAAATGGGGTGTGATTTTCACTTTTGGTCACCCCATCGGGTGACCCCATTCACACCCTATCTGAACCTGAGATCAATCGAGCGAAAAGCGATGTTGCGAAAAAAAATACAATGCATTGAATGTAACCCAAGAAGGGGTAACGATGCGTGCTAAAAATAGCGGCAATATAAATTATCACATGCCCGCAATCCATGCTTTTACACAACAAATGTCTGCAATTATTACATACATGCCGATACGAATAATTGATAGGTACATTGTGGATAAGCGTGATAATTGGGAAAGAAATAAATCTGAAATTTAAATAGTAACCTGTAATTAGTATTAGCACCTGATTCTGTGATTGCTTCCTAATAGAGTAAGGAAACATGCTATGCGTGTGCATTTTACCATCCAACCAAAACTAATGCAGGAGTGTCTTACTTGCTCAAACAGTAACATTTTTATGAGCAAATTATACAAGACAGTAAAACATGCCCTGTGCGGCGCACTGATACTTTCGGGCATGGCAGCGAACGGCCAATCTTTTTCATGGATAAAGAATGCGGGAGACAATGACAGGTTCACCTGGTGCCAGGGAGTAGTAGTTGATCACCATCATAATGAAGTTGTTTGCGGATTTCAGAATGACAGCACCCGCTTCGGTAGCCTGATAACGCCATTTTATGGCGACTTTGATTCCTACATAGCCAAATATGACTCAGCCGGCAATGTACTCTGGGTAAGAACGATATGGGGGCCCGACCAGGAAAAGATATGGAAGATATGTGTGGATACTGCCGACAATATTTTTGTAACGGGTGAATATTCGAGCCCATACATACACTTTACCGCCACAGACTCTATGGCGATCATTGCAGGCGGCGGCAACCGTGATTTCTTTATAGCCAAATATGACAAGAATGGAAATTTTCTTTGGTCGAGAACAGGTGGAAACCCTGTAGCCGGCAACAAATACACCAGTGCATATGCGGTAACTACAGACCCTGCCGGCAATGCAATTATAGGCGGATACTACCAGGACACCATGCAGGCAGCCGGAATGCCATATGGTGGTGAAGCACAAAATATCTTCCTGGCAAAATACAGCCCTTCGGGAACCAACCTATGGACAAAAGGGTTAAGATCGAACTCTATGTGCTGGATAGCAACCCTGGCATGTGACGATACAGGTAATATATATCATGCAGGAAAGATAAGCGCAAAATTATATAACGGAGTAACGGAGATCGCATCAAACGGGAAGGGCGATGCAGTGATCTTCGGAAAATTTGACCCGATGGGCAATATGCAATGGATAGACTCGATAACAAATGATGAGTATGCAGGAACCAGCGACAAAAACTTCCATAGCGGAAACAGCATACTGGTAGATCATAGCGGTAATATATACCTTGGTGGCAGCCTTCTGGATTCTGCTGTTGTAATAGTAGGATCCCCATTACATATAGAACAAGATGGCTTTATAGCAAAGTATGACAATGCCGGCAACCAGCAATGGATGCAGCGTTTTGGTGCACACAAAAGAGATGTGGTGAACGGTATAGCATTTGATGCGGCCGGGATGCTCTACGCAATAGGTACTTATGTGGGGCCAACAACATTTGGAGGAATGCCACTGACCCTGCCCAGCTATGGTTACGGAGCAATATTTGTCGGCAAATTTGACCCGGCAACAGGCAATGCAATATGGTTAAAAACGGGTGGCGGTCAAAATGTAAGTGCAAATGAAGATTATGGTATTGACATAGCAATAGACCAACTGACAGGAGATATAGTAACCGCCGGAACATTTGAATACAGAATAAGATTTGATGCGATCGTACAGTATTCGGCTTCTACAGCGCTGTCTTACCAGGACATGTACCTTGCCAGACAAAGTAACCCGGTAGTACCGTCATTAGGTATGACCGCAGCACAGCATGAAGCCCCTTATGCGATGTACCCAAACCCGGCGACAAATACGGTACATATAGACCTGGCCGATGCCACCTACCATACGGTAATGATTACAGATATGGCAGGACATGTAGTAAAGCAGGTAAACACTAATAATAATATGCTGGCACTGGATATACAGGACCTGAGCGCCGGTACCTATACCGTATCACTGATGGATGCAGGACAAAATGCCACACACAGGAAGCTGGTAAAAAAGTAAGTTTTATGTTTTAGTTTGTTACGAGAAAGCCCCCGATAGCGGGGCTTTCCCGTTTTATGGCAATACAGCTAGCTATATTCTGTCAATTTGGCAAATAAATCAGTTTGGAATACAGATTGCAGATGGGTATATACCTGCCCGTTAAATCCGTAGCAGGCAAATCAATAAACATAAAATATAATATCTATTATGCAGGAAAAAGGCAGTATTTCGATACACACGGAGAATATATTCCCGATCATCAAGAAGTTCTTATACTCAGACAATGAGATATTTTTGAGAGAGCTGGTATCCAATGCGGTGGATGCGGTACAAAAAATAAAGCGCCTGGCAGCACTGGGCCAGTATAGCGGCAGCATAGGTGAGCCCAGGGTATCAGTAGCATTTGACAAAGAGCAAAAGACGATCACCATATCGGACAACGGTCTGGGCATGACCGCAGAAGAGATCAAAAAATACATCAACCAGATAGCCTTTTCGGGCGCTGAGGAATTTGTAGAAAAATTCAAGGATGCAAAAGATGCACATGAACTGATCGGCAAATTCGGCCTGGGCTTTTACAGTGCATTCATGGTAGCAGACCAGGTAGAGATACAAACATTATCTTACCAGGACGGAGCCACACCTGCCAACTGGATATGTGACGGCAGCACGGAATTTGAAATTAAAGAAGGTACACGCACAGAAAGAGGTACCGACATCATACTGCACATCAATACAGAGTCAGAAGAATTCCTGGATAAATATAAGCTGCAGGGCATACTGGATAAGTATTGCAAATTTCTGCCGGTGCCTATAAAATTCGGAACAAAAACAGAATATGCACCTGAGGAAGAAACAGAAGAGCAGGCAGAAGAGGCCGCAGATAAAAAACCAAAGGAAATAGAGGTAGATAACATCATAAACCAGACCAACCCGATATGGACCAAGGTACCTACCGAGCTGAAAGATGAAGACTACCTTGCCTTCTACAGGGAGCTGTACCCGATGAGCGAAGATCCGCTATTCTGGATACATCTGAACGTGGACTACCCCTTCAACCTGACGGGTGTACTGTACTTCCCTAAGGTGAAGAACGAATTTGAGATGCAGCGGAACAAGATAAAACTGTTCAGCCGCCAGGTATTTATAACTGACGAGGTGAAGGATATAGTACCGGAATTCCTGATGTTGCTACACGGCGTGATAGACTCACCGGATATTCCGCTGAACGTATCAAGAAGTTTTCTGCAGGCAGACAGCAATGTGAAAAAGATAAACAGCTACATAACCCGTAAGGTAGCTGATAAGCTGAGCGAGTTGTTTAAGAACGACCGTAAAAGCTTTGAAGAGAAGTGGGGAGATATAGGCCTGTTTGTGAAGTATGGTATGATCAGTGAAGATAAGTTCTACGAAAAAGCGAAAGACTTTGCACTGCTGACCAACACCAAGAAAGAATACTATACCCTGAACGAGTATAAAGAAAAAGCGGCGCCAAACCAGACCGATAAGGATGGTACGGTAGTATATATCTATACTAATGACCCTGCAAAGCAGGACTCATTTATACAGAGCGCCAATAAGAAAGAGTATGATGTGCTGCTGATGAACTCCCCACTGGACAATCACTTTGTGCACCACCTGGAAAGCAAACTGGAAAAAACAAAGCTGAAACGTGTGGATGCTGATGTGGCGGATAAACTGATAGAAAAAGAAGAGACCATACAATCTGTACTGACCGAAGAGCAAAGCAATAAAGTGAAAGGCATCTTTGAACAGGCGATCAACAAGGCAACGATGCAGGTGACCGTAGAAGGACTGAGCCCTGATGAACTGCCTGTGACCGTGACGATGGATGAATTCATGCGCAGGATGAAGGAAATGTCTGCTATGGGTGGTGGCATGAGCTTCTACGGCAGCCTACCGGACAGCTACAAAGTATCGATAAACGGTAACCACAAATTAGTGAGCCGCATACTGAATGAAGGAAGTGAGGAACAGCAGAAACAACTGGCCAAGCAGGCATATGACCTGGCGATGCTATCGCAGGGAATGCTGACCGGTGCTGAACTGACTGCTTTCGTGAACAGGTCGATAGAGCTTATTTAATTTGACAATTCGGCAATTAGCTAATGCCTTTATTATGCAGCCCTTGATACCATGTATCAAGGGCTGTTTTTATTTAGAAAATTAATTTGCAGTTAGTACCAACGGTATAGGCTGCAAGATTCAGTGTTTTTATTTGGAATATAATGGGTGTTTTTGTATTATTACTTAACGAGTATTTAAACCAAACCCCTTTATGAAAAAGTTATTCATACCGTTTGTATTGTTATTGCTGCTTACTGATTCCTGTAAAAAGAAGGAAGACAACAACGGCACCACCGGAAATACCACTGTCTATAAAACCTACGGGTCGATGGATGAGATATATGCCGAGCTAAGCCTGAAGCCTAAGGCTGTGACCTTTGATGCTGCTACAGGAAGCAAGTTTTATGGCAATAGCGGAACGCAGTATGTATTTCAGCCAAATTGTTTCCAAGATGCAACGGGAGCGAGTGTGACAGGTACTGTACGGGTGGAGGTAACTGAATGGATGAAGAAAGGGGATATGATATTCTCGAAGATGCTGCCGATAAGTAATGAGCAACCGTTAATGTCTGCCGGTGAAATATATGTGCAGGCTACGCAAGGAGGACAAGAAATATTCCTGAAGCCCGGGTTTCAATTCCAGGCAAACATACCTCAGGGAGGCCCTGTGGATTCTGCAATGATCGTGTTCCGTGGAAATACGTATGATCCATCAGGGCCTTCTGCAGGAGTTACTAATGTAAACTGGGTACCGGGAAAAACTGACAGTTCCGTCGGAGCAAGTATTGTATTTAATAACGACACCGTAAAAATATTTGCTGACAGTCTTAAGTTTTATAATGGAGATCATTATCTGACAGGAGTACCTACTACTAATAGCACCAAACTGACAGTTAGCACAAACGGCGGTACTCTTGCCCCGGAAAAAATGCAGGCATATATGCTAGTGGATGGGAAGAGAAGTTTATGGCCAATCCGTGATCAATCATTCCTCGCGATCAATCAACCATGTCACATAGTTGCATATGGGCTGATCGACGGGCGGTTTTATGCGGGTACCGTGGCTATAGTTGCCAATACTACGCCGGGCATAATGAACTCATTCTCACTTTTGATGACAGAAGTGAAGCCTGAAGACTTCAAGGCGCAACTGAACGTACTGTACTAATCCCTAACAGGGTGATTTATTGTTTATAACCTCAAAGCCATTATGGTTTTGAGGTTTTTTTATTTACTTTTCCTGTTCAAACATTGTTTATGAATAAGATCACCTGCGGATTGCTGATAGCCGCCACATTCCTTTGCGTATCATTTAAGGGAGACAAGAACGAACAAGCCGACCTGCATACCATAATGCTCATCAAGAATGAAGGGTTCAATAACTCTAAGGTGATGGAAACGATGTTCCAGATGACGGATGTGAACGGGCCGAGGCTTACGGGATCGGCAGGTATGAAAAGCGCGGAGAAATGGTGCCGTGAGCGCCTGGAAAGTTGGGGACTGAGCAATGCCAAAATAGAACCATGGGGCAGCTTTGGCAAGGGATGGGAGATCAACAAAGCTTATGTGGCCATGACAGCCCCATACTACCAGCAACTGATAGGTATACCCAAAGCATGGACACCGGGAACGAACGGCCTGCTGAAAGGCAGTGCGGTACTGGTGCGCATAGAAAGCATAGCCGATATGGCGCAGTACAGCGGTAAGCTGCGTGGTAATATTGCGGTGCTGACCACGATGAACGGTGATACGAAACCAAACTTCAGCCCGGATGCAAGCAGGGTAAGTGATGAGGACCTGAGAAAAATGGCTATGGACCCGCATACCGATGAAGCTACCACCAACCTGAGCCAGAAACCGAAAGCACCCGGCAAGCCCGGAGTGAACCTGAGAAAGGCGATAGACTCCTTCCTGATGGCGGAAGGTACTACAGCTATACTGAGCGGAGGAAGAGGAACCATGGGAACGGTATTCACATCGAACGGGGCATCGAGAGCATGGAACGCACCAACAGTATTGCCTGAGCTGGAGATGGGCAATGAACACCTTGCAAGGATAGTGCGCCTGCTGGAAGCCGGTAAAGAAGTGAGCCTGGAAATAGATACGAAGACAACATTCGATACAGAAGATTCAACAGAGTTCAATGTAGTGGCAGAAATACCGGGCACAGACCCGACACTGAAAGAGGAACTGGTGATGCTGGGCGGACATATGGATAGCTGGCACGCATCGACAGGAGCAACTGATAATGGCGCAGGCACAGCAGTAGCTATGGAAGCAATAAGAATACTAAAAGCTATAGGCGTGAAGCCCCGGCGTACCATACGTGTAGCACTATGGAGTGGAGAAGAGCAGGGACTGCTGGGATCAAGAGGGTATGTAAAAAATCACTTCGGTGACAGGACCACCATGCAACTGAAACCTGACCAGGCCAAAGTATCTGCTTACTATAACCTTGACAATGGCGGTGGTAAGATACGTGGCATATACCTGCAGGGCAATGATGAGCTACGCGGCATATTTGAAACATGGATGGAACCATTTACAGACCTCGGCGCCAGTACCGTAACCATAAGGAATACAGGATCAACCGACCATATATCATTTGATGAAGTAGGCATACCGGGATTCCAGTTCATACAGGACGGGCTGGAGTATGGAACCCGCACACATCATACCAATATGGACAGTTATGACCGCATCAGCAGTAATGACCTGATGCAGGCATCTATCATCATGGCATCATTCGTATATCATACGGCAATGAGGGATGAAAAGCTGCCACGCAAAGCACTACCAAAAGTGAACCCTGCACCCAACAGCTGGACCAGATAGTAACCCTGCTTAGGCCACAGTAGTTATCTTCAGCATATTGGTAGGTAAATGCTCGAGTACGGGTGTACTGCCTGTATTTACCACAACATCGCCGGTCTGTAACATGCCTTTTTCTTTGAGGAAAGCAACCTGGTCGGCAATGATCTCATCAAGGCTTTCTTCTTTGTCGTAATAGAATGCCTGAACACCCCAGCTAAGGCTGAGCTGATTGAGCAGTGTACGTGTTTTGGTAAACATGTATATAGGCGAGTGCGGGCGATAGCTGGACAACATAAAGCCTGTGTAACCAGACTGAGTCATGCCAATGAGCGCATGCGCATTGATATCTTTAGCGATCTCGCAGGCATTGTAACACAACGCATCGCTGAGGAATGAAGGAGAGTGCGGCTTAGGGGTAAGGTTCCTGTTGTAAACAGTTTCTTCCTTTTCCACTTCCTTGATAATGTTGACCATGGTACGTATCACCAGTTCCGGGTATTGCCCCATTGCTGTTTCACCACTAAGCATCAGCGCATCAGCACCTTCCATTACGGCATTGGCCACATCGGTTATCTCGCTACGGTTCGGACGGGTACGGTCTATCATGCTTTCCATCATCTGGGTGGCAATAATGACCGGCTTGGCACGGTGGATACACTTACGAATGATGTTCTTCTGTATCATCGGTATCTGCTCCAGCGGCAGCTCCACACCCAGGTCTCCTCGAGCCACCATGATGGCATCGGAAGCAAGTATGATGGCACGCAGGTGATGCAGCGCCTCAGGCTTTTCTATTTTAGAAATGATCTTAGCGTTACTGTTCTTAGACCTTAAAATCTCACGAAGCTGCAGGACATCTTCAGGACGGCGAACAAATGAAAGCGCCACCCAGTCAATATCCTGAGTGATGATAAAATCGAGGTCAGCAAGATCCTTCTCAGACAGTGATGGTAACGACACTTTAGTGTCGGGAAGATTCACTCCTTTCTTGGAAGACAAAATACCCGGTGATGTAACTTCTACTTTCACCCGGAAGTCAGGCTCAATGTTCTGCACCTTTACTTCGATCTTTCCATCATCGAGCAGGATGGTTTCGCCCACTTTCACATCGCTATGAAAGTCGGGATAAGAGATGTAGACATTGTCGATAGTGCCGATGCACTTCTCGTTTGTAAAATAAAACACATCGCCCTTTTTCAGGTCGAGTGCATTATCCTTTATCTCGCCCACCCTGAGCTTAGGGCCCTGGAGATCGGCAAGTATCGCTATATTGAGATTGAAGTTGATGTTGATGTTCTTTACATGATCCATCACAGACTTGTGCTGATCGTGGGTGCCATGCGAGAAATTGAGGCGAAATACATTTACTCCTTCGTGTACCAGAGCCAGCAGTTTTTCATAGGTATTACATGCGGGACCAACGGTGGCAACAATTTTTGTTTTACGAGACATATCTAACTAACTTAAGCCATACAAATGTGAACACTTTTTCGCGATAAATAGCGTGCGAAAGTGTTAAGTGTTCGCTATTAAAGTAATGCAAGATACCAAAATACCACGAGGGGAAAATGATAGTTATCATTTTCCCCTCGCAAAAATATTATAGAACGTTTATCTATACCTGTTCTTTCAATTTTTCTATTACAGCGTCTATCTCTTCTTTTGTATTGTGCCTGCAAAAAGAAAAGCGGATAGGTACCATCTCGGCTGCCTGTCCATTGTATATGGCAGAAATAACATGACTTACTGAATTTGCACCGCTGGTACAGGCACTGCCGCCACTTACACATATGCCTGCCATGTCGAGGTTGAACAACAACATGTCTGACTTTTCTGTCATAGGGAAAGAAACATTGAGAACCGTGTACAGGCTTTTGCCGAAGGTATCTCCATTGAATGTGATACCGGTGAAATTCTCTTTCAGTTTTTCTGCCATGTACATTTTCAGCCCCTGTATGTATGTGCTGTCCTGCTCGTAGCGCTGAGTGGCTATCTCCAGTGCCTTAGCAAAACCCACGATACCATACAGGTTCTCTGTACCGGCACGCATGTTGCGCTCCTGAGCACCACCATTGATATAGGGCTTAATACTGATGTTCTCATTCACATACAACATACCTACTCCCTTAGGACCATGAAACTTATGCCCTGCGCCGTTGAGGAAGTGTATATAAAGATCTTTTAGGTTGAAAGGATAGTGACCTACAGTCTGCACTGTATCGCTATGAAATATTGCATCGTACTTCCTGCATAACTCACCCACTGCTTTAATATCCATCAGGTTGCCGATCTCGTTATTGGCATGCATGAGGGTAACCAGTGTTTTTTCATTGCTGCCCTTCAGTAACTCTTCCAGGTGCGCCATATCAATATGGCCCTTGTCTGTAAGGTTTACATAACTAAGTGTGGCATGCTTGAAATGCGCCATATGCTCTACCGTATGCAGCGTAGCATGGTGCTCTAAATGCGAAGTGATGATGTGTTTGCAACCCAGATCGCGGGTGGCTGCTGTAATGGCTGTATTGGTGCTCTCTGTGCCCCCTGATGTAAAAAATATCTCACCCGGATTGGCATTGAGTATGCGGGCAACTGCCTTGCGTGCATTCTCAATTGCCAGCTTCGTTTCCCTGCCATATGAGTATACAGAAGACGGATTGCCGAACTTTTCCGTAAGAAAAGGCATCATTGTATCCAGCACTTCACTATCCAGGGGGGTAGTCGCAGCATTGTCGAGGTAAATACGGCTCATTATCAGATCGTTGGTATTTGGGCTGCAAAATTAACCTAATTATCGAATTTAACCGCTTTAGGGTGAAAAGCGGTATTATTTAGGTTATTGCTGCCCGTTGCGGCGAGCCCCGATAAAACCTGCTATCCGCTCAAAGGATATCATGATTAGTAGGATTGCTATGAGTGGCAACAGCAGCGGAAACTAATTGGCACCGGGTGCGCCACCCAATATTAAAGTTGTAATAAATTATCAGTTTTGGTGGTTTGGATCTTCTGTCAGTTCATGACTGTCACCCACAATGCTATGCAGACTGTTCTTGACTTTCCTGTTCCTTATGTACTTAGCAGTAGCTTCCGCACCATATAAACAGGCCAGAATGCAAATAATAGGCACTATAAATGGCAACCAGTTGTTACTGCCACCTACACCTGATAATATTATAGCTGCCATGATCCTGAAATTTTATACTGTAATATACTAAAGATCCGTCAAAGTATAATATTTTTTAACATTAATTAACCTCATAAAAAAAGCCCTGCATATAGCCGGGCTTATAATTGCGTATCATATAAAAAGGAGCATCCTCATCAGGAGGTGGTGTCTTTTTGAACGGGGTTCCGCTTATATCGTCTTCATCCCAGTTCATGTTATTTGCTTTTGACTGCATTGTCTGGAAACCGCTGGGGATAAACATTTTAGAACCTCCGAAATCGCTGGTATCTCTACGGATACCTGCCTGCGGATTATCTTTTGGAGGTGCGCCACCACCAAAATTACCTCCGCCACCACTATTGTTACCCCCGCTACCGAAAGCATCGAAACGATTGTCTTCAAGGTCAACGAACTTCTGGTATTCCTTGATGAAGCGTACCTTGACCATACCAGTGCTACCATTACGATGCTTGGCTATGTGTATGTGCGTTTCACCCTCTATGGTCTCGCCCATAGCATCGTTGGTGATACCGTGGTATTCGGGACGATACAGGAACATTACCATGTCGGCATCCTGCTCGATGGCTCCGGACTCACGAAGGTCACTCAGCTGAGGTATCTTAGATTCTTTTCGTGTTTCCACAGAACGGTTCAACTGGGAAAGTGCGATAATAGGCACTTCCAGCTCTTTTGCGAGTGCCTTCAGATCACGGGAAATTTTACTGATCTCCTGCTCACGGTTGCCACCCTTCTCTATACTGGCCTGCATCAGCTGCAGGTAATCTATCAGTATCAACTGGATATCGTGTTTTTGTTTCAGCCTGCGAGCTTTTGCCCTTAGCTCGAAGATATTAAGGGCCGCCTGGTCATCTATGAAAATCTTGGCCTGGGCCAGTTTGGTCATACGCTGAGACATCTGCACAAATTCATGCTCTGCCATCTTACCACGCGTAATAGCCTCCATGTGTACTTCTGAAACGCAGCTCAGCATCCTTTTTACGATCTGACCCGCACCCATTTCCAGCGAGAACAATGCCACAGGAAACTGCTTGCCCGCATTCATAGCCGCATTCATGGCGAGGTTCAGCGTAAAGGCCGTTTTACCCACGGCAGGACGTGCCGCGAGGATAATCAGATCCGTCTTTTGCCAGCCACCGGTAAGTGCATCCAATCCTTTGAACAAGGAAGGCACGCCTGTGATATCATCAGTCTTTTTACGGTTCTCATCGATCTCATTGACCGTACGCACCAATACATCCTGCAGGCTTTTAAAGTTTTTGCGTAAGTGCTTATCAGTGATCTCGTACAGGCCTGACTCTGCTTTATCCAGCAGGTCGAACACATCTGTGCTGTCCTCGTAAGCATCGCTGATGACCGAACCACTGATACGTATCAACTCGCGTTGGATGAATTTTTCCATCACGATACGCGCATGGGCCTCTACGTGCGCACTGGATAACACGCTCATAGTAAGCCTGGTGAGGTAGTATGCCCCACCTATTATCTCCAGTTCGTTGGTCTTTCTCAGTTCTTCTGTTATGGTGAGCAGATCGACAGGGGTACCCTTGTCGAACAGGGAACGCATGGCGCCATATATCTTCTGGTGCGCATCCACATAAAAACACTCAGCACTCTGGATTATCTCCAAAACCTGGGCAAAAGTGTCTTTCTCCAGCATACAGGCTCCCAAAACCGCTTCTTCGAGTTCCAGGGCCTGGGGTGGTATCTTACCGTAAACGAGTGTATTAATGTCGGGTTTACGATTGCGGGTACCACCAAAATCTTTTTTAATATTAACAGCCATTATTCTATGTAATCGTTATAGTTGTGATTTGTTATGAATTTTCTTCACCACAGCCTGTTTTCGCCTGATATTTCAGCCATTTGGGCATCTTTACAATGCCTTTCTGTTAAGCCTGCATTAAGCGAAGGTTAAAACCTGTGGGGGGAAACGAATGTAAATGCGATTTTTAAAACCACAAAAGGTTTGGGATCTTAAAATTATCAGCCCTTGCCTCACACTCTATACACCACTTTAGCACATAAAGTTCCGAAAATGCGAGCGATTTCCACAAAGAAATTCTTTTATCAACTATAATTAACAGGATATACACAAAGCGATGTGGGTAAATGCTTTTGTTAACGATTTTTTTCAGAAGCTGCCATTTGCTATTATCAAGGGTTATCTTTGTTGAAATTATAAGTAGCAATGATCATTTCGTACCAATGGCTATTGGAATATCTGCCGGAACCCTTGCCAGTAGATGAATTAAGTAAAATCCTTACTTCTATAGGGCTTGAGGTTGAGGCAGTTGAAGCATCGGAAAGCATACCCGGCGGGCTGGAAGGCCTGGTAATAGGCGAAGTACTGACCTGCACCAAGCACCCAAATGCTGATAAACTAAGCGTAACAACGGTAAGCCTCGGCGCAGAACCTGTGCAAATAGTATGCGGAGCACCAAATGTGGCAGCAGGACAAAAAGTAGTGGTAGCGCCGGTAGGCACCATGGTACACCCAAGCGAAGGCGAACCATTCCTGATCAAAAAGGCAAAAATACGCGGTGAAGAAAGCTCAGGCATGATATGCGCTGAAGATGAGATAGGGCTGGGCAAAAGCCATGCGGGAATTATGATACTGCCGGAGGATGCCGTAGTTGGCACCCTTGCAAAAGAATATTTCAATATCCCAAAGACGGATTTTTCGATACATATAGGGCTGACACCAAACAGATCGGATGCTAACAGCCATATAGGCGTGGCGCGCGATGTATGTGCTTACCTGACACACCATAAAGGCGAGCGGTATATAGTAAAGATGCCGCAGATACCTGTAGTAGCCGCAACTACCCCATCGCCGGTGAAAGTAACTATTACTGAAACTCAGGCATGCCCAAGATATACAGGCATCAGCCTGGAGCAGGTAAAAGTAGGACCTTCGCCGGAATGGCTACAGCAAAGGCTGCAAGCAATAGGGGTACGCAGCATCAACAACATAGTGGACATTACCAACTATGTGCTGCATGAGTACGGCCAACCGCTGCACGCATTTGATGCAGACAAAATAAAGGGCAGCGAGATCAATGTCCGATATATGCCCGTAGGTACCGCATTTGCAGGGCTTGACGATAAAGAGCGCAAATTGCGTGCCGAAGACCTGATGATATGTGATGCAGAAGGAGCCATAGCGATAGGCGGTGTGGTTGGCGGCCTGCACAGTGGCATTAGCGAAATCACTACCAATGTGTTCTTAGAAAGCGCCTACTTCAATCCGAAGTCGGTACGCAAAACATCGCTGCACCACGGACTTCGCACCGATGCTGCCACGCACTTTGAAAAAGGAGTGGACATCAACAACGTAGTTCCGGCACTGAAACGTGCCGCTGCTATGATCGCAGAAATAGCGGGAGGCAAGATCACCTCTTCAGTTACAGATGTATATCCGCAGCCACTGCAGCCTGTGCATGTAACTGTTTCCTACAGCTACATTCAGAAACTAAGCGGCAAAGCATACTCCCATAATTCCATAAAAGAAATACTGATCGCATCGGGTTTTGAAATAGAACAGGAAGCAGGCGAAACCCTGACCCTGAAAGTACCAACGAACAAAACAGATGTATCGCAACCAGCAGACATCGTGGAAGAAGTGCTGCGTATAGACGGACTTGACAACATCCACATATCGGACAGGCTGAACATAACGCTGACCAAGGCACAACCGGGAGACAGGGGCACACGCAACCGTGTGGCCGAACTACTCTGCGGCACAGGTATGCAGGAGATCGTAACCAACTCGATAGTGAACAGCAAATACTATCCTGAGCGTACGGACCTTGTAAAAATGATCAACAGCCTGAGCAGTGAACTTGATGTAATGCGACCATCGCTGCTGGAAGGCGGACTGGAAGTGATACAGTATAACTGCAACCGCAGAAGCCAGGACCTGAGCCTGTTTGAATACGGCAATGTATATACACAGAACGAAGGCAAATACATACAGGAGTCGATGCTGGGTTTATGGATAACAGGCAATATGCGAACTACCCACTGGGACCAGAAGCCACAACAAGCCAATATATTTTACCTGAAAGGGATCATCAACAACCTTGCGAAATACAGCGGAATCAAAAACATAACATCATCGCTGAGTGAAAGCAATGGTGAAGTGGAGCTGGTATGGAAATGGAAGAACCAGGTGCTATGTACAGCAATACAGGTACCTGCCAAGACACTGAAAGAATTTGAAGTGAAGCAGGACGTGTACTATGCAGCTATTCATTGGGATACGTGGCTGAAAGCAATGGCAGCAGGCAAGATAAGCTATAAGGAAGTACCGAAGTTCCCTGCAGTACAGCGCGACCTGGCCATAGTACTGGACAATAGTGTAACTTACAAACAAGTGGAAGATACCACAGCACAACTGAAACTGGATGCACTGGAATCGTTCGGACTGTTTGACGTATTTGAAAGTGAGAAACTGGGTGCGGGCAAAAAATCATATGCGCTGAACTATACGTTCCAGCTGCAGGACAGAACGCTAACCGACGGCGAGATAGAACAATCGATGAAGCAACTGATGGATGCTTATAAAAATAAATTAAGTGCACTAATACGCGAATAATGGAAGCATTAGACACACTAAACGGCAAGGTAAACGCACTAATCAAAAAATGTGCGACAGCAGAGGCGGAAAACAAACGCCTGAAAGATACGCTTGCCGCACAGGAAAAGACGCTGCAAGCGCAAACCAAAAAACTTGCATCACTGGAGCAGGATATGGTGAGTGTGCGCCTGGGCAGTGCTGTGGACAATGAGGATGCAAAAGACAATATGCGCGAACAACTGGATAATGTAATATCTGAAATAGATAAAATACTGCATACCCTTAATGACTAAAGTCGCTAAATACCTGGTTATAGCACTGCTGCCAGTTGCTTTATTTGTTGCCTGCAAGCAGGAAAGACAAATATGCCTGACACCAAAAACTGCGATACTGAATGTATCTACCGTACACTTTACACCCGGTGTGGCAGAGCCTGTAGATAGTGCATTGCCAAACGCCTATTTTTTTGCACTTACTGCCAGTGACCTGCAGGGAGTAAGATATGAACGAGCTCACGCATTCGCATTATCGTTGTCTCCGGT
>CAYZKL010000029.1:0-5316 GCA_964478855.1 uncultured Flavipsychrobacter sp. | reverse complement strand
GATACCTGCCTGTGGCTCATGGGTACCGACTCGCTTGCCAATGGCCTGGATACACTTGTATTTTACTACAAGAGAGAACTGCAGTTCTTATCGAACGCATGTGGCTATACTTACTTTTATAATCTTACCGGTGTCAGCACCACTAATAATAATATTGATTCTGTAAACATCACCAATAACAGCGTAACGAACAATGTCAATACACAGCATCTGCGGATATATATACACCCTGGCTCTTAGCATATTGCTGGCCAGTGTGTCTTCGCCTGTGTATGCACAAGCGGATACCACGGCTACAGATACCATGAAGGCTAAGAAGACACCGGCAGAACTACCGGGGCACCAACTATGCATAGGTGTAGATATCTTCCGCCCGATACTGCATAACCTTCAGACAGACAGGTATAGCTACGAGGTAGCCGTTGACTACTACGCTCGTAATGAGTATTACCTGGTTGCTGAAGGTGGTTATGGCGGATCTGAAGTGAACTATACCGACCTGAAATACACTACACAAAATTCCTTCCTTCGCTTGGGATTCAATAAAAGTGTACTGGCGCGTAACTCAGTTAAAGACTGGGATATGATGCTGATAGGATTCAGGGTAGCGGCAAGTGACATAAACAGGAGCACTGCCAACTATGTGGTCACGGACAGCCTGTGGGGCAACGAAGCTGGGACATCCAGCGCAAAAAGCTTTGCTGCATTGTGGGCAGAACTAACCGGCGGTATGCGCGTGGAACTGGTGAAAGGATTATGTGCGGGCTGGAACCTGAGGGCCAAATTCCTGATGAACGGTAAAAGTTTTAAAGATCTATCGCCACTGTATATAGCAGGCTATGGTAAGGGAGATAAAAATTCGATCTTCGACTTCAATGTATATGTAAGCTACGCCATCAGGTGGAAGCGGGCGGACCAAATCAAAAGTAAATAGTATCAGGGCGCAAGGCGTGAACGAAGCCAGCCATTATCACTCTTCATAAATAATATACGATCGTGCATGCGGCTGGAGCGGCCCTGCCAGAATTCTATTCGCTCAGGTATCACCCTGTAACCACCCCAATGCGGAGGACGGGGAATATCGATACCGGAAAATTCCTGTTCGTATTTAGCGTAATTGAGATCAAGTATGTTGCGGTGCTCGATTTCCCTGCTTTGCGGGGAAGCCCATGCGCCTATGCGGCTACCGGCAGGGCGGGAATGAAAATACTGGTCACTGTCGCCGGCAGGCACTTTTTCTATTATACCTTCTATACGCACCTGGCGTTCCAGTTCTTTCCAGAAAAAGACAAGAGCAGCATGGCCGTTCTCGCCTATCTGTTTTCCTTTATCACTATCGTAATTGGTAAAAAACACGAAGGCTTCCTGCTCCAGGCCCTTCAGCAGCACGATACGGGCATGTGGCCTGCTATCGGCGCTAACGGTGGCAAGGGTCATAGCATTGATCTCAGTGATCTGTGCAGCCTCAACCTCTTTGAACCATTTTATGAAAAAAAGTATGGGGTCTGTCCCGACGGTTTCCTCGTCAAGAGCAGCAAGCATATAATCCTTACGGATATCGGCAATATTTACGGGGGAGGAGGACATTATTTTTTGTCACCTGAACCAAGGTACTTTACCATAACGTAAAGCAGCTCTATAACAAGCAGGAAAAAGAACACCCACATAAGCGTAGGGCCTATGTTATTATTAACGCTATCGTAGAAAGCTCCAAGTATCAGATGAGTCATGACAATTCAATTTGCGCCTGCAAGATAAGGGAATAAGTAAAAATTTAAAAGTAAAAATTCAAAAAAAGTGGGTGTAAGGGTGAGGCGAGGCAGATGGCGAAGGTAAGACGAGCTACATATAACACATTGATATATAAATAGTAATGCAGAATAGTGTAATTCCCATATTTTGTGATTACTTTCATTTTCAAATTTTACCGGCATGCTGCTGCTTCGGCACGTTCCATTTCTGAAATCTGTCTTTTTGTACTCCTTTACGGCCTTCGGAGGGCCGCAGGGGCATATGGGTATGATGATGAAGACATTTGTGCAGAAAAGGAAGGATGTGACCGAGCATGAACTGCTGGAATACAATGCGTTCTGCTCTATGCTGCCGGGGCCATCATCGACCCAGACAGTGACCCTGATAGCCCTGAAAAGGGGTGGAGTGCCCCTGGCGATATTGACCGTGATGTTGTGGGTGCTACCGGCGGCCTTTATTATGGGGGCACTGTCTTTCCTGGTTTACTACTTTGATACCGGGGCAGTAAAAGGCAGTAAGTTCGTACCGATCAACCTGTTCTCTTATATCCAGCCTATGTCTGTGGGGTTTGTTTTCTACGCCGCAGCCCGGATGACCAAGACCAATATAAAGCACGTAGCCACAGCCGCCATTATGATAGGCAGCCTGGTGGCAACATTGTTCATACAATCCCCATGGGTATTCCCGGGGCTGTTAATCCTATCCGGCTTCATCAGTAACATAAGTGACAACCGCATACCCGGGCCAAAGCATAAACCCAAGCGCATCAACTGGATGCATCTATGGTTGTTTGCCCTCATCTTTATAGTGGCGGGTATATTGAGCGAGGTGGCACGCAGCAAAGGCTGGGTGCATGGCCGTGCCTTCAACCTGTTTGAGAATTTCTATCGTTTCGGCTCTATTGTTTTTGGTGGCGGACAGGCACTCCTGCCAATGATGGACTACCAGTTTGTAAGCAGATCGCATACTCAATTGCTGACGGCGGGGCAGCTGCTGACGGGTTTCGGTATGGTGCAGGCAGTGCCGGGGCCGGTATTTTCGGTATGCTCGTACGTGGGGGGAATAGCTATGAGTGAGTATGGCACCACATGGCACATAATAGGCAGTATAGTAGCCACTGTAGCCGTGTTCCTTCCAAGTACCCTCCTCTTGTTCTTCCTGTTCCCGATCTATCATAACCTGAAACACCATGTAATCATCTTCAGGGCGCTGGAGGGTATCAATGCGGCAATAGTGGGTATCATATTCGCATCAGGTATGGTACTGTTCCGGTCTATTGCTTTCGATCAGTTGCTAAATTTTGAATGGACCAACCTGGTGGTGGTGCTCATCACCTTCAGCCTGCTGTTCTTTACAAAGATCCCGGCGCCATTCATAGTAATAGGCTGGCTACTGATGGGCTGGACAATGCACTAATTCTTATCTTCTTTCAGTAGTTCACGGATATCAGTGATCAGTTTGGCTACTTCAGCATCATCCAGGCCATTGTACATGCCACGGATACGGCCATAACCATCTACAAGTGCATAATGCTTATCGTGAATAAAATCATCTGTTATCGTAACACCATTTGAAGTATCCTCGGCATTGATCAGGTAGCTGTAACGGGCCATGTCGTACAATTGCTTCTTATCGCCTGTGAGGAACATCCATTGGTCGCCATCGGCATCAAAGCGCAGACTGTAGGCCTTGAGGGCTGCCACTGTATCCTTAACAGGATCGACAGTGTGTGAGAGGATCATTATATTCTTATTGCCACGAAAAGCAGTGTACACTTTTGCGAGGTTCTCATTCATCTTCGGGCAAATGCCTTTGCAGGTTGCATAGAAATACTCTACTACATATATCTTGCCTTTCACATCCTTCTCCGTAATGATCTTGCCATCCTGGTTGGTAAAAGAGAAAGGTGATACGTGGTGGTTCTGGTCGTTGCCTATGATCTGTAGTTTAGGTTTCTTGTCTTCCTGCTCCTTGATCTTCGGGAAAATGTATCCTATGAAAGCGATACCTAGTATCATGAAGAATGATATCAGGAAGATGGCTGTCTTTTTATTTTTCATGGCGCAAAGGTAAATAATTAGCTGATGTGCTGATTAGCTGATATACTGATACCCGTATTTTTCAAGATAATGTTTTCGGGTATGCGGAGGTACATGATTAGCTAAGGTGCTGATGATCTTGTTTTGTATGAAGATTTGCCAACTTCTGAAAAGTTGGCAAATCTTGTATGTATGCTATACAACTACGTTGATCATCTTGCCTTTTACATAGATGAATTTTTTAGGCGCTTTGCCTTCCAGCCATTTTTGTATGGTCTCGTCGGCGAGTACTGCCTGCTCTACAAATGCCTGTTCGGCATCGATAGGGAATTCCATTTCTATACGGGTCTTGCCGTTTACTGCTACCGGATAGTTCTTAGTATTATCGGTAACATAGCGATCCTCGTATGCAGGGAACTTTGCAGCCACAACTGTGGTATCGTGCCCCAGCTTATGCCATAACTCTTCGGCAATGTGTGGCGCAAACGGACATATAGCTACTGCCAATGGCTCAAGCACCGCACACTTGTGGCAACCCAGTGATGAAAGTTCGTTGACACAGATCATCAACTGGCTAACGGATGTATTGAACGAAAAACGTTCGATATCCTCACCTATTTTTTTGATGGTCTTATGTAGTATTTTCAGTTCG
The DNA here is from genome assembly GCA_964478855.1 of uncultured Flavipsychrobacter sp. Lineage (GTDB taxonomy): Bacteria > Bacteroidota > Bacteroidia > Chitinophagales > Chitinophagaceae > Nemorincola. The sequence goes on along the minus strand of CAYZKL010000029.1, from coordinate 873 downwards.
GCATCAGTTGCGGCATCATCGGTAACTATCCAACCCTGCTGCTCATCGGCATAGAGGCGCCAAAGTTTTTTGAGGAAGCGATGCACGCCCTCTATACCCTTGGTATCCCATGGCTTGCTGATATCTATGGGGCCGAGGAACATCTCGTACATACGGAAAGTGTCTGCACCATACTGCGCTACAATATCATCAGGGTTAACGACATTGTATTTGGATTTGGACATTTTTTCTACTTCTGCACCGCAGATGTATTTGCCATTCTCTAAAATAAATTCAGCATCCGCATATTCAGGCCGCCACTTTTTGAAAGCATCGACATCCAGTTCCAGGCCATCTACAAAATTCACATCAACTCTTACATCAGTTACTTCATATTGTTTCCTCAATCCTACAGACACAAATTTGTTTGTGCCATTTATTTTATAAGCAAACCTCGAACTGCCCTGTATCATTCCCTGGTTCAGGAGTTTCTTGAAGGGTTCATCAAAACCTATGTGGCCGAGGTCGTAGAGGGCTTTGTTCCACATACGGGAGTATAATAAATGGCCCACTGCATGCTCGGTACCACCTACATAGAGGTCCACCTGCTGCCAGTAGTCTGTGGCTGTGCGAGATGCAAATTCGTTCTCATTATTGGGGTCCATGTAGCGGAGGAAGTACCAGCTGCTGCCTGCATAGCCGGGCATGGTGTTGGTCTCTCTCTGTCCGGCAGGCGTGTTCACCCAATCATTGATATTGGCAAGCGGCCCTTGTCCTTCCGGTCCGGGTTTGTAGCTTTCCACATAAGGAAGATCAACAGGTAGCTGGCCAAGATCTTTGTGCTGTGCCACTTCCGGTTCATCAGTAGCAAACGGGATGCCGTGTATGTACACC
>CAYZKL010000028.1:35359-38664 GCA_964478855.1 uncultured Flavipsychrobacter sp. | reverse complement strand
ATGCTGAAGGCGAAGAGCAGATAATTGTAATAGGCCGTACAGGTGAAGTGCGTATAGTGGATATGGCAAACGATCGTTTGCTGATCACTAACAACGTACCTTATGGTTCTACTTTGAAGATAAGCAATGGCAAGAAAATAGCCAAGGGTGATGTGATCTGTACATGGGATCCGTTTAACGCCGTTATCATATCGGAAGTTAGTGGTTCTATCAAGTTCGAGAACATTATTGATGGCGTTACCTACCGCGATGAGTCTGACGAACAGACAGGTCACCGTGAGAAGGTGGTTATTGAAACTAAGGATAAGACGAAGATCCCGGCCATCATTGTTGAAGGCAAGGAAACCAAGCTATATAACTTACCGGTAGGATCACACATCATAGTAGCAGAAGGCGACGAAGTTCATAACGGACAGGTTATCGTTAAGTTGCCACGTGTTATGGGTCGTAGCCGAGATATCACGGGAGGTCTTCCGCGAGTAACAGAATTGTTTGAAGCACGTAACCCGAGCAATCCGGCTATCGTTGCGGAAATAGATGGTGTTGTATCGTTCGGTAGTATCAAGCGTGGTAACCGTGAAATAGTTGTTGAGAGCCGCGAAGGACTGGTTAAGAAGTACCTGGTACCACTTACCCGCCACATCATGGTTCAGGATGGTGACTTCGTAAAGGCCGGTACATCATTATCTGATGGTGCTACTACGCCAAGCGATATCCTGTCTATCAAGGGACCATTTGCGGTGCAGGAATACCTGGTAAATGAAATACAGGAAGTATATCGTTTGCAGGGTGTGAAGATCAATGACAAGCACGTAGAAGTGATCGTGCGTCAGATGATGCGTAAGGTGAACATCGTTGATCCGGGTGATACTAAGTTCCTTGAAGAAGATACAGTTGATAAGTTCGACTTCATGGATGAGAATGACTGGATATTTGATAAGAAGGTTATTACCGAAGCCGGTGCATCAGATAAGCTGCACCCGGGCCAGATAGCTACCCTGCGCGAAATACGCGAAGAGAACAGTGGTCTGCGCCGTGCCGATAAGAAACTGGTAGAATACCGTGATGCTAACCCTGCAACATCATCACCGATGCTGCTTGGTATCACTAGGCCTTAAGGAAAATGTTATCACCGGTAACCTGATACCAGCCGGTACGGGTATGCGCCAGTTCGATGATATGGTAGTAGGTTCTAAGGAAGAATTCGAATTGCTGATGGCAAACCGCGATGTACTGCAGTTTGACGAAGAAGAATAGTCTTCGAAGTTAAAAGGCAAAATTAGAAAGCTAAAAATGCTTTAAATAAGAAGGGCCGCTCAGCAATGAGCGGCCTTTTTGTTTTAGTTTACTTCTGTAATGATTGAAAACTAATAGCGGAATACTATCTCAATGGAACACTATCCAGTAGCGGATCTTCGCCGAATGGATCTGCATTATCTGCTATCTCCTTTTCTACATATTGCAGTACGGCTTCATCAAATTCAGTATCCTTGCCAAGCAATACTTTAATAGCTATCGGCAGTACTGCTATCTGTATGCCCCAGTCGCGCAGTTTATCAATGTGCAGGTGAAGACGTGCAGCATCTTTTTCGGTGGTGACAATAATTTTGTTTGGAACGTTCCAGTTTTCGTAGGCTGTTTTTATCTCCTCAAGGTCGCTGCTCACAAAATAATGGTGATCCTTGTAAGACAGGGTGTGCACATCATTGCTGTTGTTCTTCAGGAAAGTAACCAATGGTTCAGGCCGGGCTATGCCACATACCAGTATCACATTTTTACCCTTAAAGGTTACTTCTTCGCGGGTTACCAGGTCATAAGGTGTATCATAATGAATGCCTGTGAAGAATACCTTCTGATGGGGCAGGGGAGCTATGCGGGCTTCGATGTCTTTTGCCGAGATTGGCGCGTCGTTGTCAGGCTGCCGAAGGGCAATATATGATCTTTATAAAACGGCCGTGAAAAGTCGGTGATCAGTATGGTAAATCCTGCTTTCACTGATCGGTGCTGGTAAGCATCGTCGAGCAGTATCACATCGACATCAGGGCGGCGCTGCAGCAAGGCAGGAATGCCTATCATACGCTCTTCTGCAACACTCACTACCAGCTCAGGGTATTTCATATGGTACTGCATGGGCTCATCCCCTATACGCAGTGCATTTGACTGGCTATCGGCCACCAGGAAGCCCTGCGTATGACGTTTATAACCGCGGCTCATTGTGGCTACCCGGTAACGGTATTGCAGCAGTCGTACCAGGTACTCTACGTGCGGGGTCTTACCTGTGCCACCTGTGGATAGGTTGCCGACCGTAATGACAGGCACACTGAAACTAATGGAAGTGAAGAACTTAGCATCATAGAGCATATTGCGCAGCCATACCAGTAAGCCATAAATGAGGGCTATCGGGTAGAGCAGCACCCGCACTAAAGAAAAGATATAATAGAGGATGTTTTTAGATTCCATCGGTGTCTTTAAGACTACAAAGAAACGTAAATGTGCGGCAAAGTGATACAATGGGCAGATAAGGAAATAATATAATGGGGCAAATGCAGCCTAAACCCGGATAGGGGGATTTTTTATGTAATGGCAAAAAAAATATCACTCAATGGCATGGATTTGTATAAATAAAAACAACGAACTAAAAACTGAGCGCATGAAAACTATTACTATTTTTTTATTGTCCTGCACTATAATACCTGTGGCCCTGACAGCACAGCCTACTATAACTAACAATGAATACTACCACTACGGTGATGTGATACAGATGGTGAAATGCAATGTTTCAGGGGTTGTGGCGGGGAGTGCAGGTGCCGGTGTTTCGTGGGATTTCTCATCATTAGTACCAACGGGTGGATACGCAACAACAACTATTGCAATGGATACTTCAAGCGTTTTCCTGACATCAAATGTTATGGCAACGCTACCCAATGGAGATAAAGCACATCTGCAGCAGAGTAGTACAGAGTCTTACCTGAATGGTATAGTGGATGGAACAAGCGGAGTGACAACCTATTACAATTTCTACGAAACGTCAAGACGGCAAATGACTTATCTTACTAACTATGTGGATACCTTCTTTATGACACAACCCTCAACTTCGGCTCATGGAAAGGGGTACATCATTCATAACGGCGATGCTTATGGTACACTGACCTTACCTAACGGAACCTATACTAATGTGCTTCGGGTAAAAAAATATGTATCGGAAAGGGATACTATCCCCGGCCCAGCTTATGTATCATCCACCATTGTTTCCTACTTGTGGTTTGATAATCTTCATGCCGCACCATTACTTAGTATAGATTCTT
>CAYZKL010000028.1:32429-35349 GCA_964478855.1 uncultured Flavipsychrobacter sp. | reverse complement strand
AACATCTCCTCTTGGCTCAGGCGTCACTGTAGCTTATCTAAGCGCACCAGTATCGGTTGCTGATGTAAGCAATAATGACATCAGTTTCAGTGCATTGCTGAATAACAATGAGTTACAGATATACGGGGATTTTGAGAACGGGCAGACGTATGAAGTGCTACTCATCAATATGATAGGCAGCAGGATATACACTACTGAGTTTAAAGCATACGGAAACCACGTACGGTTTGATATGAACAGGAATGTGACACCGGGAATATATGTAGTGAGCATCGTACAGAAAGGAGATCCATCATCAAAGCATGTAATAAAAGTGGTAAAACAATAATAAACATTTTATGCTATTGTAAGGTGTGTTATGTAATTTGCCAGAGCAAAAAAAGCTGGTGATGAACTGGATACCATACCCGGTAATACTGGAAGGTGAAAAAGTAAAGCTGGTGCCACTGGAGAGTGCACACTTGCCTGACTTGTTGACCGTAGGAAAGCAGGAGCAGATATGGGAGCATATATCTATGAACGGCGCAGATAGTGATAAGTTGTTGCTGCACCTTAAGAGCTCCATACTGAAACGTGCCACTGCAGAGCAGTACCCGTTCACTGTTATCGATAAAGTTACCGATAAGATCATAGGCAGTACACTGTTCCACAATATTTTTCCGGAGCACCGTAAACTGGAGATTGGCTGGACATGGTATGACCCGGCATACTGGCGCACCGGATACAACAGGGAATGTAAACTACTACTGCTGACCTATTGTTTTGAGACACTGAAAACGGTGCGGGTGCAACTACAGACAGATGAGAATAACCAGCGCAGCCGCACTGCAATTCTGGGCATAGGCGCATCGTTTGAGGGAATACTACGCAAAGAACGTATCAGGGCAAACGGGGCATTCCGTAATACAGCGATGTACAGCATCATTGATGACGAATGGCCACAAGTGAAAGCACAGTTAACTGCAAAGCTGAGATAGGATACTATCTCGCAATAGCTACCCTGTACTTTTTGCCTTTCATTTTTTGGTCCTGTACCTTGCTGAGTAACTCTTTTGTTTTTTTCTTGCTGACAGCTACAAAAGAAAGGTGATCCTTTACGTCGATCAGGCCGATCTCATCTTTTTGCAGGCCTCCTGTTTTGCAGAAGAAGCCTACGATGTCCACTTTGTTCAGTTTATCTTTTTTACCCCCGCTGATGTATATGGTAGCCCAATCGGATACTGGTGGCAGAGGCCTGTTTGCAGAAAGGACCATTTCATCCGGATCGCTCTCCAGGTATTTGGGTATGTGTTCTTCTTCGTGCAGTATAAGGTATGCCGTTCCTTTGGCATTCATACGCGCTGTACGGCCATTACGATGGGTAAACTCTTCTGCGGTTGATGGTGTGTGGTAATGGATCACATGTTTTACCTGTGGTATATCCAGCCCCCGTGCAGCTAGGTCTGTGGCTACCAGGAAGTGCACACTGCCATTCCTGAACCGTGCAAGCGCCTGTTCCCGCTCCATCTGCTCCATACCGCCGTGAAATACGATGTTCTCAATACCGTTCTCTGCAAGCAATTTACCTGTACGCTCCACAGCCTCACGATGGTTGCAAAAGATAATGGCAGATTCAGCACCTATATGAGATAGCAGGCGGGTAAGAATGTCCACCTTATCTTTCTGAGGTGAGTGAACCAATTTAATATCAAGGTCTGATGAAATGCTTTTTTCGCTGATAAAGTCGAGTACTTTCGGATCAATAACACCAGTAAATTCCGGTATCTCTATTGCGGTAGTTGCAGATACCAGTACTTTCTTAGTGAGCTTTTTTAGTTCGCTAATGATGAATGACATTTCTTCCTCGAATCCAAGAGCAAGGGATTTATCAAATTCATCGAGTACCAGTGTTGTGACATCGTTTGGTGCAAACGAGCCACGGCGTATATGATCCGCTATACGGCCGGGAGTACCTATGAGCAGGGCAGGAGGGGTAGCCAGGTTATTGATCTCGGTCTCCAGGAGGTGGCCACCATAGCAACTATTCACTTTAAATCCGGTGGACATTTTCTTCCATACCTGCTCTATCTGTAATGCCAACTCACGGGATGGTACTAATACCAGGGTCTGAACCCCGGTTTTGGTATTGCTCAGTCCTTTTAATACCGGAAGTAAAAAGCCCAGGGTTTTACCGGAACCCGTAGGTGCAAGGAGTAATGTATCTTTTGTGGTTGCAATGGTCTTATAAGCAGTTTCCTGCATTTCATTCAATTGCTCTATGCCTAATCTTGATAATATTTCGTGGTCAGAATGCTTCTGCATAATGCAAAGGTAAACAAACCATAAGCAATCGATAGAAAGGAGCCATACATACAAAATTCCTTAAGTAATTTAATTACTTTTGACCAGTACCAGATAGTGAATAAATAACAAATAGCACCACCTGCATATATGGTGAAAGTACTGATCGTAGGCGCAAATGGATTTCTTGGCAGGCACCTTGCCCTTGCCTGCATCAGCAGGGGATGGGTGGTGGATGTTGTAATAAACAAGTCCGAAGATCATTTACCTCCCGGTATCAATAAGGTCTTATCATTGCCAGAAGCAGGTGATGTAGGTTATTCTTATATATTTAATGTTGCCGCATATATTCCATACGGAGCATATGACGTGCCGGACGAACAACTTACGGCTGTGAACGTGGAACTACCCAGGCAAATACACCTGAGATTTCCTGGTGCTAAGGTGATCTATGCATCTACCGTGGGCGTATATGGTCAAATGACAGGTACTATTAATGAATGTTCACCTTCCGTTTTAGCTGACCTGTATGGACAATCTAAATTATCCGGTGAAGAGGCTACGGCGCATCACAGTCATTATGCGGTTGTGCGGTTCTCGTCATTGTATGGAAGAGGAATGTACGGCCACACTTTTCTGC
>CAYZKL010000028.1:22775-32419 GCA_964478855.1 uncultured Flavipsychrobacter sp. | reverse complement strand
GTACGAGATGCAAAAAGTAAAAAAACGATAACCGTTTATGGCTCAGGTGAAAGGAAACAAAATTATCTTCACTTCAGCGATGCGGCAGCATATTGCATAGCGGCAGCACTCTGCGATAAGAATGGGGTGTACCTGGGCGTCAGCGGGCGGAGTTATACTAATAAAGAGGTAGCGGAAACAGTAGCCAGATATACAGGTGCTGTTATCAGTTACCAGGGAACGGATAACAGCAGGTCGGCTAAGTATGATAACACCTATACAAGGGATACATTAAACTTCAACCCGGTTGTCGGATTTGAGGAAGGGATAAAAGACATCATTAATGACTAGTAGTATATTGGTTACAGGCATAGGCGGGAATGTGGGTTACGGTATTCTGAGGAATATCCGCCACAGTTATCCGGCTATTGCAATAACCGGAACCAACACACAACGAATATCTGCAGGCAATCATTTATGCGACCATGCTTATGAAGTGCCATTTGCTACTGATAAAAATTACATACCTGCTATAAAGGATATTTGCAGCAAGCACAGTATCGAGCTGATCATACCAAGCACAGATTACGAAACATACATTCTTGGTCTGCATGCAAATGAGTTGCCCACGGTTGCAGCCTCGCCTGCTGATACGGCTAAAATATTCCTTGATAAATACTTGTCTTACACTACACTTGCCGGCCTGAACATCCCTTTTGCAACAAGCGTGTTGCCATCTGAGTATTCAGGAGGATTTGGGGAGTGTATAGTAAAGCCGCGAGAGGGCAGAGGGTCTCGCGGATTGTACTTCAATCCTCCTGACCCTAAACAGTTTTCGGATGAATATATAGTGCAGCCTTTGCTAAAAGGTAAAGAGATAACCACCGCATTTTATGTGACGAAGAGTAATGAACTGCACGGACTCATTACTATGGAGCGCGCGCTTTCGGCAGGGGCAACCAATATTTGCGAAATAATTACCGAACACGATGCCGCCCTGAAACGATACATACTGGACCTGATCAGCAAGGTGACCATAAGGGGCGCATGTAACCTGCAAAGTATAGTGACCGCAGATGGTTTTATGCCTTTCGAGGTGAATTGCAGGATATCGGGTACCAACTCGGTCAGGTCACAGTTTGGCTTCCGTGATGTGAACTATACTATTGATGAATATCTCTATAACTTACAGCCTGAACCGGTTGTGATCACAAAGGGAACAGCAATAAGGATACTGCATGATATCATTTATCCCGGTATCAGCAGAAATGAAGTAAACAACAACGCTGATAATTTTTATATTTATGAATAAGGTCAGCTTATTATTATTTGATGCGGCCAATACGTTGATACACAAACCAACGTTATGGGAGCGGTTTGTGCAGGTACTTAGTGATAGCGGATATGACGTGGACATTGAGATACTAAAACAACACCATAAGCTGGTAAGCGAAGTAATGTTTTTTCCTGATCGCACATCGGCTGAATTCTATAGAAAATTCAATGCGGAATTGCTTTATTCGCTGGGTATTATACCTACGGAGCAATTGCTTACTGATATATTTAATGCTTGCACCTACCTGGAGTGGGTTCCGTTTGAAGATACAGACGTCTTGAAAAACATTGACCTGCCCAAAGCTATTTTGTCCAACTTTAATAATACACTTGCTGCTAAAGTAGGTAGCATGTTTGCCGGAATATTTTCTGAGATCATTACATCGGAAGAAAGCGGATGTGCAAAGCCTGATGTATTGTTCTACAAAACGGCTATAGAAAGGCTGGGTGTGTTGCCTGAAAACATACTGTATGTAGGAGATTCTGTAAAACTGGACATGGAGCCGGCTATCAGCGTAGGGATGAAAACCTGCCTGGTGGACCGTAATAATAGTTTTCCCTATTACCCTGAAAGGATCAGTACATTGCACCAATTGTCAAAATATATAACGAATTGATGATGGAAAAGAAATTACTTTCCTTAGTTGTGCCGGTCTATTACGAGGAGGAGTGTATTGCGCAGTTTCTGAAGGAAACGAAGATCGTGCTTGACAAGCAGGGCATAGACTATGAGTATGTGTTTATTGACGATGGCAGTAAGGACAGGACAACGGAGATCATTAAACAAGAGGCCGCAAGCAATAAAAGGATAAAGCTGGTGGAGCTATCCTATAATCATGGCAAGCAGGCTGCTGTGACCGCCGGCATTAATTACGCATTGGGCAGCTATTTGCTATACATGGATCCTGACTTGCAGGACCCACCTGAAGAGATCCCGAGGTTCCTGGAGGAAATGGAAAAAGGATATGATATAGTGTATGGCATACGCAAAGAAAAAAAGGATAGTTTTTTAAACAGGATCTACTCTAAGATATTCTGGGGCATACTTAGAAAATTCACCGGCCTTGAAATACCTAAGGGCCTGGCAGTAATGCGGATATTCAACCGAAAGTTTGCTGACATTTTTATCGGTTATAGAGAGCAGAACCGTTTTATAGAAGGCATCTTCTTACACATCGGGCTCAATCAATCGCAGATATATGTTGAGCAGAAGGAAAGGTTTGCGGGCAGGAGTAAATTTAACTTCAGCCGTAAAATGAGACTGGCATTTGATGCCATTCTCGACTTCTCAGAAACACCGTTGAAAATGGCAGTGAAGCTGGGCGCAATACTAATTGTACTTGGTGTGCTTGGTGTGTTGTGCCTTGTATTCGCCAAGCTGTTCATCATTGATTTTGCTATCGGCTGGCCGTCACTTATATCTTCTATCATCATTGCTACAGGCCTGCAGATATTCTTTATTGGTATCGCGGCGATGTATATAGGCAGAGTATATAAAGAGACCAAGAACAGGCCATTGTATTCCGTTAAAAACACAACGAACATAGAGCAATGAAAAGACTGGCAATAGTAGGGTCTGGCGATATGGGGCAACTTATAGCTTATCATGCAACCACTGATAAGCATTACGAGGTGGTCGGTTATTTTGACGACTTCAGGCAAGCAGGTGAGGATGTGTGCGGCTACCCGGTATTGGGTAAACTCTCTGCAATGTATGATAGCTATGCAGCCGGCGCATTTGATGAAATAATAATAGCCATAGGGTATAAGCATTTGGCGTTCCGTAAGAAAATATACAGTGAGCTTGTTTCTGTAATTCCTTTGGGAAGAATGATACATAGTACATCATACGTTGCACCATCATGCTCTATTGGTAAGGGCGTAGTGATACTGCCGTGCTGTGTACTGGATAACAATGTGGTTGTAGAAGATAATGTATTCATCAACACCGCAGTGAACATAGCTCACGATAGCACGGTCAAAAAGCATACATTCCTGTCGCCACGTGCCGCAATAGCAGGCTTTGTGGTTGTAGGTGAATGTTGTAATATTGGTATCAACAGTACGCTGATAGATAACATCATACTTACTGACTTCGTGCAGACGGGTGGAGGGGCAGTGGTAATTGAAAATATTGAACAACCCGGAACCTATGTAGGTGTTCCGGCAAAACTTATAAAGAATAGTAATGAGTGAAATGATCCCGTTCAATAAGCCATACCTGACCGGTAAAGAGGGCCACTATATATACCAGGCGGTACTGTCGGGTAAGATATCGGGTGATGGTATATTTACAAAACGCTGCCACAGTTTTTTCGAGGAGCGTTTTGGTTTTAAGAAATGCCTGCTCACCACTTCCTGTACCGATGCACTGGAAATGGCAGCATTACTCATTAATATACAGGAGGGCGATGAAGTGATCATGCCATCCTTTACATTTGTTTCCACTTCCAATGCATTTGTACTCCGGGGTGCTAAGATCGTTTTTTGCGACAGTCGTAAAGATCATCCCGGTATAGATGAGGATGCCATAGAGTCATTGGTTACGCCAAGAACAAAGGCTATTGTACCGGTACACTACGCAGGTGCTGCCTGTGATATGGATAAGATAATGGCTATTGCAAACAAGCACAGCCTTTACGTAATAGAAGATGCCGCACAGGCGGTGGATAGTTATTATACAGGTGCTGATGGTGTGAAACGCCCGTTGGGGTCTATCGGTCATATGGCTGCTTTCTCTTTTCATGAAACGAAAAACATTATGTCCGGAGAGGGTGGTATGCTGGTGATCAATGATGATCAGTTTGCTGCAAGGGCTGAGGTGATTCGTGAGAAAGGGACCAACAGGAGCCAATTCTTCAGGGGAGAGGTGGACAAATATGGCTGGGTAGATATAGGTAGTTCATTTCTGCCATCTGATATCATAGCCGCATTTTTGTTTGCTCAGCTGGAAAACCTTGATGCGATACAGGAGAAAAGGAAAAAGATATGGGATGCCTACTATAAGGCATTAAAGCCTTTGCAGGATAAGGGTATTCTTTCATTACCTGCATTGCAGGCCTATGCTTCTAATAATGCACATATGTTTTACCTGGTCTGCAAGACACCTGAACAGCGAACAGGTATCATAGCAGCCCTAAAGGCGAAAAACATGCACTCCGTTTTTCATTACCAGAGTTTGCATAAGAGCCCGTATTATTCACCCAAGTATACCGGGGCAGATTTGCCTGAAACAGACCGTTACACAGATTGCCTTCTCAGGCTGCCTATGTATTTCGAACTGACTGAAACGGATATTGCAAACATTTGCGATACTATCAAATCATATGTTCATGGGTAAAAAGCTGCCGGTAAATATCATTAGCCTGTTAATGATCTATGCTTTACTGGTGCTCCCATTACTATATACGCATACTTGCACCTTTGCAAATGTTACGATCCTGTTGGCTGCGGTATTCAGCTTTTATGCTATTGGTGCGGTGTTGTTATTGCCTGCAGGTATCGGCAAGCTATTTCTGCCCGTAAGCCATGCTGTGTTGTCAGTATTTATTGGCGGACTCGCTTTTTCAATGTTACTCTTTGTATCTGCCGATCCGCTTGTTCTTGCGGTCTCACTACCGGTCATTTTTTTTTTGATCCTCTTCCTGTTCAGGAAAGAAGTACAGCTACAACGATCTTTTTCCCTGCCTGATGTAGTTGTTTTAGTGGTAGCCCTGCTCATCGTTTATCTTATTTCCTTAGGGCAGGAAATGAATAATCAATTTACTGCTGTGCAGGCAGGTACATTCTGCGTAGCTCCCGACAATTATTTCTTTACATCCATAGTTTCTTCATTCCGCCACGGCAGTATTTTCAGTGCAGTATATGAGACGGGTTCCCCGGTCAATTACCAGGCGTTAAGTTTTTATATTCCTGCCGTACTCGCCAACATGCTGCGCATCTCATCGCACCAGGCATTGTGGGGGCTGGCATTGCCATTTTATAAGTTACTCACCTTGCTGGTATCTTATGAACTGTTCTATTTCTTTCTTAAAGACAAGGTGGCAAGGAACAATTACTGGTTCATTATTGTTGCATCAGCATTACCAATTTTGTTGGCGCCACTACACCCGCTATACATCTTAAAGGGCGATGTACATAAGTTTATATTCAATGGTTTTGGTTACCTTATACCATCGGGTTCTATAACTTACCCATTGGCAATTACCTTGTTCTTATTCAGCATGCTTTTATTTTATAAAGCAGACTGGCTCAATAAAAAGCTATCGGGCGATAAGGTTTTATTTGTCCTCATGCTTGCTTTGCTAGCAATAGCAAAAGGGCAGTTGTATTTCTGTGTATTGTTGTTTTATGGCATCATTGCAGCTAAGCGGATATTTATTGATAAAGAACGCATAACAGGATATATAGGCTACTTTTTTTCTGCTGTAGCACTGTCTGTGTTGTTGCTGAAAGTAACCATGGGAGCGCCATCCGGGGCGGTCAGTTATTTTAAGTATGGATACTTAACTGAGCTTTTTGCCGGGTGGTATCATCGCGGCAGTGCCGGCGCAATGAACAATCTTATCATCATTGGACTTATCATTTTTGCATACCTGTTCTGGTTAAGTATCAGGTTGCTGGGCCTGGTGGCATTAGTGAAAACGAAGCAGCCAAGGCTGATAGAATTATTGACAGGTGGTGTTGTTGCATTGATAGGTGCAACAGTTCTTGCTTCCTTTTTACGGTTCGATTCCACTGATGGTAACGGGCACATCTTTACAGATAATACATTCAATGTGCAGGGCTTTATCAGGGCAGCATTTTATATACTTACCATTGCATCAGTTACCGGTATTTTATACTTATTGTATGGTGGGTTAATGCAGAAGAAGTATGTTAATGGTGTAGCTGTTATTATTACTTTATGGTGTGGCATATCGTTAGTATCATTAGTGTCTGTAGTACCCGACAATAATTGTGAACACTCTGTTTGGTATGATGAAAATTATAAGGAACTAAGCAGTGGTAAATATAATGATGGCCTGATAGCTGTAAACCCTGCTGTGTCTTACTTTGGTATTATGATCGCCAGTTCTGATCTGGGCAAATACTGGACCGCTATGGATCGCTCGTCTGCTAATTATAACTGTACTATTATTAATCAATACCGCTGGCAATTGTTTCAGCAATTACTGAAAAATCCCGATGCGAAATTCCTGGAACAAATGAAACGTGAAGGTGTTAAATACATCATTACTACTCCTGCCGATTCTGCACAGTTTTCAGCTATAGGCCGCTCATTCAGCAGTAACATTCGCAAGGTTGCCAATACCGGCTGGATATACGAATTGCAATAGTCAAATAGATAGATTCATGAAAGTTGATTATCTCATCATAGGGCAGGGTATAGCAGGTACACTATTGAGCAGGTGCTTAATCGCTGCCGGTAAAACCGTGATGGTATTTGACGACAATGAGCCTGCTACAGCGAGCAGGGTAGCCGGGGGTATTATTAACCCCGTTACCGGTAAGCGGCTGGTTACATCATGGATGATAAATGAGTTACTACCTTTTGCTAAACAAACTTATACTGAGCTGGAGCAGGAATTGCAACTGCAGATCGTGAAGGAATGTGAGATAGTGGACTTTCATGCAAACATAGAACAGGCAAGACTTTTCGAAGAACGTGCTTCGGCAGAACCGATGTACCTACATGCAAATAGTGTTGGAGATAAATGGAATGATATGTTCCGCTTTAATTACGGGACAGGCGTTATCAGTCCTTGTCTGCTTATAGACATATTGCCTATGCTTATCGGTTGGCGAAAGTACCTGCAACGCCTAGATATGCTCTGCGCTGAGTGGTTCGATTGGAATCAGTGTGTGGTTGAAAATGGTAAGGTGCTATACAAAGATGTGGTTGCCGGCAAAATTATATGCTGTGAAGGTGCTGCCGGAGCTACAAATCCATATTTTCAAATTTTACCTTGGGCCAGGGACAAAGGTGAGGCATTGATAGCCTCAATTCCCGGGCTGCCGGATACGCATGTCTATAAGCAAGGTATCAGCATTGTTCCCTGGCAGGATGGCCTTTTCTGGATAGGTGCAGCACATGACTGGAAATTTACAGATATGAAACCCACTGAGGCATTTAGAATTGGGGTAGAAGATCAACTGGATTACTGGCTTAAATTGCCTTATCAGATCGTTGATCATATTGTAGCTTCACGCCCGGCAAACATAGACAGGAAGCCATTTGCGGGCCTTCATCCTAAATGTAATGAAGTTGGTATATTCAATGGGATGGGCGGCAAAGGAATATCACAAATTCCGTATTTTGCGAATGAGTTTTCAGGTTATCTGACATCAGGAAGTGCACTTTCACCGGAAGTAGATATAAGGAGATATTTACGATTATTGGAAAGGATATAGACTTTACTGTGGTAAAAAATGCTGGTAATTAACGTTTTGGGTGTAACATGTGCATAAAAAAACAGATTCAATTCCTATTTATACCAGTAATAAAATGAGTAGATATTAAAAAAATATTTGTTTATTCGATTGTTGTTTTTTATGATTTTGTTTTGTTAAATTTACATTTGTAAGTAAAAATTATTTAAGTTCGGTTAATTCTTTATGATCTTATTTACAACAACAACAAGTTAATAATAACCATAGCCATAACCATTTTAAATCGCCTAAATTGTATTTGTTTATGAAACCATTTTACCTTTTAAAGTTAGTAGTTTTAGCGGTAGCGCTAACTATGAGCTTCAGTTCGTATGGTCAGTACTCTGCGACCACAGTCAGCTTTACGGGCACTGTAAGATCTTATGTAGTTCCTTTAGGTGTTTACTCATTGGCTGTTGATGCCAGAGGCGCTAAAGGTGGCGGACAGTATTACGGATATTCTGTCGGTGGTGGCGGAGGCCGTGTTGTGTGTACACTTGCCGTTGTTCCTTTACAAACACTCTACTTTGTAGTCGGTGGTCAGGGCGCTTCCGGATCTACTGCTAATGTGCCGGGAGGATATAACGGTGGCGGTGCCAGCGGTAATAACAGCTATGGCCCTGCCAGTGGTGGTGGTGGAACTGATATCCGTATGGGTGGCAGTGGAATCGCTGACCGTGTTGTTGTTGCAGGCGGCGGTGGTGGCGCCGGTTACAACTGTTGCTGCGGTAACAGCGAACCGGGTGGCCATGGCGGCGATCTTACCGGACAGACAGGAACTGTTTGTAACAGTGTGAATACATGCCAGGGTGGCGGCGGCGGAAGCCAAACTGCCGGTGGTGTTGGTGCTACTTGTTACTCAGGTACTTTTGCTGGTACCCAGGTTAGCGGCGGTGCCGGTCGTTATGGCGGCGGCGGCGGCGGCGGCGGTTACTGGTGTGGTGGTGGCGGTGCTTATGGCAGCGGCGGCGGTGGTTCTTCTTATACCGATGCGCTTTTATGTACAGGCGTAGTACATACTCAAGGTTATAATACTACAACTGATGGTTCTATCACTTTTACTCCGATCTGTACTATACCAACAAATGGCGGTGGTGTAGTGTCAGGTCCTTCTTTGATATGTGGTTCGGGTATCGTTTTACCTTATACAACTACTGCATCTGCTAACGGTGTTTGGTCAAGTACTAATCCTGCAGTTGCCACAGTAACTAACCTTGGTGCTGTGACGAGTGCTGCAGTAGGTACTACAGTTATCAGTTACTACATTAACTACGGAGCTTGCGGAACAGCTCTTGCTACTACTACAGTAACAGTTGCTTCCCCTCCTCCTCCTAATACAGGTACTCCTACAGTGTGCGTTGGTTCTACTACTACACTTAGTAATGGTCCCGGTACATGGGCGTCAAGCAATACATTCATAGCCACTGTCGGTTCTACTAATGGTGTTGTAACAGGTATGTCGCCTGGCACTTGCGTGATCACTTATTCAAATGCCGCTGGTTGTACAGCTTTAACAACAGTAACTGTCAATGCTACTCCTGTAGGTATCGGTGGTCCTTCATCTATATGCCAGGGTGGTGCAACAACTGTTACAAATGCATCACCAGGTGGTACATGGCAAAGTAGCAGTGCTATTATCGAATTAGGAAGCCTTACCGGTAATGTTACCAATTTAACAAGTGCTACGGGCTCTCTCAATATATCATACACTTATCCTGCTACAGGTTGCAGGGCTATCAAACCATTTACTGTTAATACATTGCCTACTGCATACAGCGTAGGTGGAGGCGGACCAAGGTGTGCTACAGATCCGGGAGTAGATATTACACTTGGCAATTCTAATTTAGGTACAAACTATACTTTGTGGAATACTACATTAGGTACCATAGCAGGTAGTG
>CAYZKL010000028.1:22218-22765 GCA_964478855.1 uncultured Flavipsychrobacter sp. | reverse complement strand
GTATCTGCTACCAGTCCTGGTACAGGTTGCTCAAACAGTATGCTTTCAAGTGCTACAGTTATTATTAATCCTCTTCCTGTTATTTGTACTTTGACTGTAACCGGTACCGGTGCATTTTGTACAGGTAGTGCAGGTGAGCATCTAATATTAGGTCCTACTACAGAACTTGGTGTTAATTACTTCCTTAAAAAGGATGGCGTAAATGTTGGTATTCCATTTGGCGGCACAGGTAGTGCGATCGACCTTGGCTTGTTTACAGCATCAGGCACCTATACTGTAGAAGCATTTACAGGTTCTGGTTGTACTGCAGTAATGGCTGGCGCTCCGGTGATCACTCAGAATCCATTACCGGTTCAGTTTAATGTTACCGGTGGCGGTGCTTATTGCTCAGGTGGCATCGGTGTCCGTGTAGGTCTTGATTTCTCAAGCCCTGGTATCGATTACCAACTATGGCGCCAGAATGGTGGAACACCTGTACAAGTTGGTGCTTCTATTCCCGGCTCAAGTTCATCTCTTGATTTCGGATACCAGACAACCCCAGATATGT
>CAYZKL010000028.1:18753-22208 GCA_964478855.1 uncultured Flavipsychrobacter sp. | reverse complement strand
CATTGAATAACTCTGATTTCGGTTTCAGGTATCAACTTTATACAGCGGGTTTACCAATTGACTTCCCGATAGACGGAGGATATGGTGCACTTGATTTTGGTGGCCAGACTACAGCAGGTACTTACACTATACTTTCTACAGACCTGAGTACAGGATGTTCAAGGTATATGTCAGGCAGTGTCAATGTTGTTGTTAATCCGTTGCCTGTTACTTACTCAGTATCTATACCGGGTGGTATCAACAGTTATTGTGCAGGTGATGCCGGCTTACATATTGTTACCGGTGGTTCTTCAATAGGTGTGGATTATCAGTTGTATAATAATGGCAACCCGATAGGAGCTGTTATGTCTGGTACAGGTAGCGCATTGGATTTTGGCTTACAGACTGCTGCAGGTTCTTATGCAGTAGTAGGTACTAATACACTTAGTGGTTGTTCTATAAATATGATCGGTACTCCTGCTATTATCGTCAATCCTTTACCATCTCCGTTCAATATGACAGGTGGTGGTAATTATTGTATTGGTGGTTCAGGTGTTAACGTGGGTGTTGATTATTCTACTCCGGGTACTTTGTACCAATTATATAATGGTAGTTCACCTGTAGGGTTCCCAATTTCAGGTTTAGGATCATCTATTGATTTTGGTTTGCAGACTGCTCCGGGTACTTATACAGTATTAGGTACTAACTCAGCAACTGGCTGTGCTAATTTAATGTCAGGTACTGCTACAATAGTTATTGCTACTCCTCCTGTAGCTTATACAGTAACAGGTGGTGGCAGCTATTGCCAGGGTGGCTTAGGTTTACATATAGGTGTTAGCGGTTCTACTACCGGTATTCAGTATCAGTTAGTAAGTGGCAGCCTGCCTGTTGGCCTTCCGGTAAATGGTACCGGCGGACCAATCGATCTTGGTGTACAGACAACTCCTGGTATATATACAGTAGTTGCTACAGATGGTGGTACTTCATGTTTTAATGCAATGACAGGTTTAGCAACAATTACAGCTAACCCACTGCCTACACCATATACTATGACAGGTGGTGGTAGCTATTGCTCAGGTGGTACAGGTACTCCGGTTGGTCTTAGCGGATCTAACACAGGTATCGACTATCAGTTGCATCTGAACGGAACTCCTGTTGGTAGTGTAGTACACGGTACCGGATCTGCATTGGCTTTCGGATCAATGACAGCAGGTGGTAACTATACTGTAGTTGCTCAGAATGTAACTACTACTTGTGTAAACACAATGACAGGTCTTTCAAATATTGTTATCAATCCGCTGCCGGCTGCGCAAACAGTAACAGGTGGTGGCTATTATTGTGCTGGTGGTGCCGGTGTTCATGTGGGTGTTAGCTCATCAGATGCGGGTATCAACTATCAATTATATAGCGGAGCAAGCCCTGTTGGCAGCATGTTGCCAGGTACAGGTGCCGCTCTTGATTTTGGATTGTTAACTGGTACAGGTACCTACTCAGTAAGAGGCACTGTTGCAGCCACCGGCTGTTCAGTAAACATGACAGGTACTCCTTCAATAACTTCTGTAGCATTACCTACCGCTTATACTGTAACAGGTGGTGGTACGTTCTGCGAAGGCACTCCGGGTATTCATGTCGGTTTAACAGGAACTTCTGCAGGTGGTATCAACTACCAGTTGTATAACAATGGTGTTCCTGTAGGCAGCCCTGTAGCAGGTACCGGTGGTATCTATGACTTTGGCGAGCAAACATCAGGTGGTACTTATACCGTAGTAGCTATCAATGGTACTACTACATGTACTACTGACATGATGTCAAGTGCTGTTATCATTATGAATCCACATCCTACTCCGTACATGACACTGGGTGGTGGTACTTTCTGCTCAAGTGGTCCTGGTGTTAACGTAAGCCTTGACGCATCTGATATGGGTGTTAACTACCAGCTTTATGTTGGCTCTACTCCTACCGGTCTGCCAATAGGTGGTACAGGCATCGCTCTGAACTTCGGTTTACAGCGTACGGGTGGTACTTATACAATTCTTGGTACTAACACAACTACTGGTTGCAGCTACACAATGTCAGGTAGCCCGGTTGTTACTGTTATACCTGCACTGGTTCCTTCTGTGACTCTTTCATCAGGTACCGATGATTCGGCTTGTATCGGTGCTATATCTACTGTTACTCCAATGTATGTTAACGGAGGTTCTTCACCTGCGTTTGAATGGTTCTTAAATGGTGTAAGCCAGGGTGTTAGTCCATCATACAGCTATGTAGCTGCTGCCGGTGATGTAGTATATGCTAAGATGACAACGAGCGAAACTTGCGTTTCTACTCCTTCAGTAAACAGTAACATGCTTACACTGAACCTGATAGAATACCAACTGCCATCTGCTTCTGTTACAGCAAATAACAGTAACATTGTCTGCACAGGTACTCCGGTTACTTATACTGCATCTACTATGTATGGCGGTACTGCTCCTACTTACAACTGGTTGTTGAATAACACAATAGTTGCTTCAGGAACAACCTATTCGCGTACGCCGCTTAACAATGATATCGTAACGTTCATGCTGACCAGCAACTATCGTTGCCGTCACACTGATACAGTATTCAGCGATCCTATTGAAATGAAAGTGGATGTAGCTGCTGCTCCAACGTTCTCATTCGTTAACCGCATGGGCCCGATCATCGGTGTTGGCCAGATCGATACTTTGATCGTTACTGTTGCTAATCCGGGTTCATCTACCAGCTACCAATGGAAATTGAATGGTTCTCCTGTTTATGGTGCTACTAACCGTATCTATGTAAGCAAGCTGTTGTTCGACAATGACTCTGTTAGCGTAGAAGTAAGTAACACAGGTGCTTGTGGTGTATTCACTGCTGATACGTCAGTGGTTATCCGCCTGAGGAATGTAGGTGTTAAACCGGTTACAACTTCAGCAAGCGATATCCGTGTAATGCCAAACCCTAACAAGGGAGCATTCATTATCAAGGGTTCACTTGGTGGCAACATTAATGAAGAAGTAAGTATAGAGATCAGCAATATGCTTGGCCAGGTTGTGTACAGCAATAAAGCAATGGCACAGAATGGCAACATAGAAGCTAACGTTCAGATGGATAAGTCGCTTGCAAATGGTACTTATGTTCTGCGTGTTGTTTCAGGTACAGAGCGGATGGTATTCCATGTAGTTATCGAACAATAGTATCTTTGTATTATTAAATAATATGACCGCCTCAAAAGCAATTTTGAGGCGGTTGTTTTTTGTGCAGATGTTAAAGAAGTCTGACATTAATAAGTTCCACAGATACTTTCACATTTTCCCATTATTTTTGGGTGCAAATGAACATCCGCATATCTGGCTATTTACTGCTTATCATAACATTTATTAGTGCCGGGTGTGCAAATATTACAGCACCTACCGGAGGTAAAAAAGATGTTGTTCCGCCCAGGTTATTATCAGTTACGCCAGCCGATTCATTAT
>CAYZKL010000028.1:15800-18743 GCA_964478855.1 uncultured Flavipsychrobacter sp. | reverse complement strand
GAGGGTAAAAAAAATAGAACTGACCTTTGATGAATATATCAATGTTACTGATGCCATAAAGGAGGTGCAGATATCGCCGATACTCTCCATACAACCAACAGTGGTTGGTACGAATAAAAAAGTAGTCGTTAAAATTGTTGATTCACTACTCGAGGATAATACTACTTATCGAATTACGTTTGGCAATGCCATAAAGGATGTGCATGAAAATAACCCGTTTTCAGGCTATTCTTATATGTTCAGCACAGGAACTTATTTTGACTCAATGCTGCTGATGGGTGTGGTGTACAATGCCATAAGTGGTAAGCCTGATTCAAGTGGGGTATTGGTAGCTTTATACAGTGGAAATGAAAATGACAGTGCAGTAGTAAAAAAGAAACCCAAGTATGTGACCCGGTCGGACAACAAAGGGAAATTCGCATTTACAGGACTACCTGAACGTGGTTTTAAAATATATGCAGTTAAAGACGGTAATGGCAACATTATGTATGATGGTGCCAGTCAGGGCGAGATGATCGCATTTAATAATACTGTTGTCAGGTCCGGTGATTCTTCTGCAGAACAGGTGACGTTAAAGCTGTTTAGTGAAGAAATGGATAGTGCAGCCAGGAGAGCAGACACATTATCGAAAGTGAGCCGTATGGGTGGATTAAAGAATAAACCTGACTTCGGTAATAAAATTCCTTATACTGTCAACATTGATACCTCGGCCCCGGCGAAGCGGACCTTTGACATTACTAAGAAACTACTGATCACTTGGAACTTACCTGTGCAACTGAATTATGAAAAGATAATGCTGAACAGGAACAGTGCAGGTACTGATGTAGATGCCTTGCCTGTATTTAAAGAAGATACAACACCTGCACATACATTGACTGTATCAACTGAATGGCTGGAAAATACAGAATACACTTTGAGGTTGGCTAAGGGGTTTGCAAAAGATACTGCCGGTAACGATCTGCCACCATCTAAATATGTATTCCGTACATTCCGTGATGATGATTACGGCAAGATAACCATTCACCTACCGGGTAAATACCGGGGTGGTAAGTATGTATTGTGGGTAGTAGCAGGTGAAGATTCTGTTTACAGAAAGCCTATTACCGATACTGTTGTAAAGTTGATCCGCCTTGCACCAGCACAATATATCTTCCGTATAATAGCAGATAAGAACGGCAACGGCAAATGGGATGCAGGTAACCTGTTTGAGCTCAGACAGCCGGAAGATGTCATACCTTATACGGAACCCCTGACATTGAAGGCGGGTTGGGAAAATATTGTTGATTTTGAAGAGAAACCGGTAGAAAAGAAGCCAACTATGAAAGATAAGGCTGGTAAACTACCACGTTAATTCCCCTTTTACTTTTTGCATTTACTTTATATTTTTGAGTTATGAAATACAGATTGTTTTCTTTACTGGTATTAGCTGCTTTCTCTGCCGCAGCCCAGGACCGTATGACACCGGAATTACTGTGGAGCCTGCACCGTGTAAGTGGCGATGGCGTGAGCAAGGATGGTAAGTACGTTTACTATTCTACTAAAACAGTGGACTGGAAAACAGAAAAGAGTGTAACGCACCTGTATCGTGTGGGTGTTGCTGACGGGGAAAAGAGAGAGTGGACAACTGAAGCAGGCCGAACTATTTCGCAGCGGTATGCAGATGCATGGTACGCTACTTACGACAACTACCTGTACAAAAGTACGGACAGCGGTATGTCGTGGAAGGAGATATATAACGGCCTGAACGGTGCTGAGAATACATGGGTATCGCCAAACGGGAAATTCATTGCCTTTTCAAAGGATGTGCTGGTGAAACCAACGTTAGGTACAGATATCTACAGCGACCTGCCCAACACAACAGCCAAAGTATATACGGACCTCAACAACAGGCACTGGGATACCTGGGAAGATGGCAAGTACTCACACATCTTTGTGGTGAACATGAAGGATAGCTCTGTAAAAGATATTATGGAAGATGAGGCGTATGACTGCCCTCAGAAGCCATTTGGCGGAGCAGAGGACCTGGTATGGGCGCCTGACTCAAGAGGCTTTGTGTATGTATGCAAGAAGAAGTATGGTAAAGAATACGCACAGAGCACTAATACCGACCTGTACTTTTATAATCCTGTTACCAACAAAACAGAGAACTGGTCAGATGGTATGATGGGTTATGATGTAGCTCCGTCTTTTAGCAGTAATGGTAGAAGCCTTGCTTGGCTGAGCATGGCGCGTGATGGCTATGAAGCAGATAAGAATGATATTATAGTAATGGACCTCGCTACTAAAAAGAAGGCGAATATTACTGCGAAGTGGGATGGTACGGTTGAAGGTTTCATTTGGGCAGAACATGATAGTAAGATATACTTCAATGCCCCGTTTGAAGGTACACAGCAACTGTTTGAAGTAGGCCTGTTTGAAAAAGATCCTGAGCGTGAAAAATCTGTAGTAAGTATCGTAACTAAAGGTAAGTGGGATATCAATAGTGTAGTAGGGGAGGCAAATGGCGAGATCATAGTGACCCGCAGTGATATGAACCATGCTACTGAAGTATATGCGGTGAAGCCAAAGTATGGCGATATGAGGGCACTGTCTCATGAGAATGAGCGCATATACCAAAAACTGAAAATGAGTAAGACCGAGTTGCGCACGATACGCACATCAGACGGTGCAGACCTTCATGCCTGGATCATCTATCCGCCTGATTTTAACCCGGCAAAAAAGTACCCTACATTGTTGTACTGCCAGGGTGGCCCGCAGTCTGCACTCTCTCAGTTTTACAGTGTCAGGTGGAACTTCCAGTTGATGGCCGCGCAGGGTTATATAGTTGTAGCACCCAACCGCAGAGGTATGCCGGGATGGGGCGTGAAGTGGAACGAAGAGATAAGCAAAGACTGGGGTGGCCTGCCTATGCAGGACTACCTGACCGCAATAGATGAGATGAGC
>CAYZKL010000028.1:702-15790 GCA_964478855.1 uncultured Flavipsychrobacter sp. | reverse complement strand
AGCGTTACATCAAAACAACGGATGGCAAAGAAATGTTTGCTTGGGTGATTTATCCACCCAATTTCAATCCAAATAAAAAGTACCCAACCCTACTCTATTGCCAAGGAGGCCCTCAAGGTGCCTTATCTCAATTATATTCATTCCGTTGGAATTTCCAATTGATGGCTGCACAAGGGTATATAGTTATTGCACCCAATCGCCGTGGTATGCCAGGATGGGGTGTGGAATGGAATGCCGCAATCAGTAAAGATTGGGGCGGTCAAGCAATGGATGATTACCTTGCTGCCATTGATGATATCAGCAAAGAGCAATATGTAGATAAAAATCGTTTGGGCTGCGTAGGCGCTAGCTATGGTGGCTATAGTGTATTCATGTTGGCAGGTATCCATAACAACCGCTTTAAATCATTCATAGCACACGATGGCTTGTTCGACCTGAAAAGCTGGTATGGTACTACGGAGGAATTATGGTTTGCTAACTGGGACATAGGTGGCCCTTACTGGAAGTCGCCCGTACCTGTGAGTTATGATAAATTCAACCCGAGCAACTTTGTGAACAAGTGGAACACACCTATCATGATCATTCAGGGCGGTACGGACTACAGGGTGCCTATAGAGCAGGGTTTGGAAGCATTCCAGGCAGCAAGACTGCACAATGTGAAAGCTAAGCTGCTATACCTGCCAAATGAGAATCACTGGGTGCTGCATGCCCAGAATGGCATAGCATGGCAGCGTGAGTTCTTTAAATGGCTGGATGAGACGTTGAAATAAATGAGTATGACCTAAAAAGAAGCGCCCGGAAATTCCGGGCGCGTCTTTTTTAAACTTTTGAATTGATTATCCTTTAAGCACGGTACGGCTGATAACAATGCGCTGTACTTCACTTGTTCCTTCATATATCTGTGTGATCTTGGCATCACGCATCAGGCGCTCCACATGGAATTCCTTAACGTACCCATATCCACCATGTATCTGTATCGCTTCGTTAGTAACGGTTTGTGCAATTTCTGAAGCATACAGTTTAGCCATTGATGCAGAGAGAGTATAGTCCAGGCCCTGGTCCTTGGTCCATGCAGATTTCAGGCAAAGCAGTCGGGCTGCTTCGATCTGTGTAGCCATATCAGCCAGTTTGAATGCGATGGCCTGGTGGTTAGATATCTCTGTACCAAATGCTTTACGCTCTTTAGAATATTTAAGTGCAAGCTCGTAAGCACCGCTGGCTATACCCAGCGCTTGTGATGCGATGCCTATACGGCCGCCTGCCAGTACTTTCATTGCAAATGTGAATCCGAAGCCGTCATCACCTATGCGGTTAGCCTTTGGCACCTTAACATCCTGGAACATGATGCTGTGTGTGTCACTGCCACGTATACCCAGTTTGTTTTCTTTAGCACCAACAGTAACGCCCGGAGAGTCTTTCTCCACGATAAGTGCATTGATACCTTTATGTCCTTTCTCAGGATAAGTCTGAGCTATTACCAGGTAATAAGATGCAGAACTACCATTGGTGATCCAGTTTTTGGTACCGTTCAGCAGGTAGTAGTCGCCTTTATCTTCAGCGGTAGTGCGCTGCGATGTTGCGTCAGATCCGGCCTCTGGTTCGCTCAACAGGAATGCGCCAATTTTTTTGCCGCTTGCCAGTTGGGTCAGGTATTTTTGTTTCTGGTCTTCGTTGCCATATTTTTCCAGTCCCCAGCATACCAGTGAGTTGTTCACACTCATACATACAGAAACAGAAGCATCGATCTTAGAGATCTCTTCCATAGCCAGCACATAAGATATTGTGTCCATTCCCGAACCTCCGTATTTAGGATCGACCATCATACCCATAAATCCGAGCTCACCGAGCTTCTGTATCTGCTCAGCAGGGAATTTTTGTTTTTCATCTCTTTCTATAACACCCGGCAACAGTTCGTTCCTGGCAAAATCGCGCGCAGCCATCTGCACCGCTATCTGTTCTTCTGTAAGTTGGAAGTTCATATTATTTATAATAGGTGCGCAAAATACGCCGAAAATCTGATAAGAAGAAACGAAGCCGA
This sequence comes from uncultured Flavipsychrobacter sp., assembly GCA_964478855.1. Lineage (GTDB taxonomy): Bacteria > Bacteroidota > Bacteroidia > Chitinophagales > Chitinophagaceae > Nemorincola. Next base: position 13,752 of record CAYZKL010000028.1, on the reverse strand, counting down.
ACTTTGACTCAACGGTACATTAATATCAGAATTGTCTGCCAATACCAAGCATCAACTGGTTGCAGGTTTCCCATGCGTTATTGATTTGGTTGTTGCGGCCCATTATATTCCAATAGGATACATTAATCGACCAGGTATGAGGGTTATCAGGTTTCAAGTAATATTTGAAATTTATATTTTTTAATCTTCTTTGTTTATCTACCGGGGTTATATCTCCATTGCCTCCGGTACCAAATTCTGCGAAGAAACGATCATAACGCGCAAAAAAGTCGATCATAGGTGCAGAATAAGGAATTTTATCTATTCCTGCCCGATAAAAAACATGAAACCCAAAGTCGATTTTTTGTGAAATATCATATTTGAATTTCAGGCCGGCTGCAATAACTAAGTTTCCATAGAATGAAGTATTTTTCTTTTGCGACAATCCTTTACCTGTTCCTACGCCCAACTGCAGGTCCACAGCATCTCTTATCTGGAATTTATGTCTTGGCAGCCTTGTTATCATATAATTCAGAAAACTGGTTCTGGCCTGTCCCCAGCAGGCCCCGTAAGTACCTTCTCTTACCGGGCCAGATGCATTTACATACCCCAGTAGTATGTTGTAATATGAATTGTTGTATGGCTTTTGCCATTTATTTTTTTCATCAGCTGTGTGGGCGCTGTTTTGCGCAAAGGTGTTTGTTGTTATCAATAACAATGCAATAAAGGCAATTATTTTCCTGTTCATGATTATCTTGGTTTTTATAATGCAAAAATCTATATCATGTTATGCAGGTGCAATAACTCATTTGTGGTATTTTTAAACGAATACAATGATTGAGTTGCCGAATAATTGCCATAAAACAGATAACTGTCGTATTTCATTCCCGGTCATTTGCGTCGGGTTATGTGCGGCAATATTGTTATTGGCTAATGTCAGTTTTTCTCAGGGTAAGTATGGCAAATTCGAAAACTACGATGTAAATGATGGCTTGTCCCAGAATTCGGTGTGGCAGATATTGCAGGATAGCCTTGGCTTTATGTGGTTTGTAACATCCGATGGACTAAACAGGTTTGACGGGGAAAATTTTAAAGTATTCAGAAATGATCCCAATGATTCAAATACGCTGCGTAATAACCACATTGGGCATATAGTACTGGGCACAAATAATGATATATGGATCAGCAGCCACAACGGTATTGACAGGTATAATTCATTAAAGGGCAGGGTAGAGCGTTTTTATACTATACACCGGAAAGAAGAGTGGTGGTGTAACATCATTAATTTTGACAATGGCCTTCTTTGGTTCTGGATACAAAATGATGGTATCTATGCATTGAACACCAGAACAAAAAAAATAGAAAGGTATATTCGCTGGGATGCAATTGCAGATACTAATGACGAATGCTACAAAGCGATAAATGTAGGTACTGATGAACTTTGGTTCTTGTTTTACAATAAAGGCCTGGTCAGGTATCATAAAAAGTCCGGTCTGAAGGAAGTTATCTGCAGATTTAAATATAGGCTCGATGAACGTGTCCTGCTTAAAAATTTTGGTGATAGCCTTGTTTTGTTTGGCGGAGTAAGTAAAGAAAATGTTGTAGGTATATATCATTTCCGTACCGGGAAAATGTCTTTTTTCGGAATGAATACAGATGTAGTTACAGATGTTGCTATCTTAGGGAATGATGTACTAATATCTGCGAAAGAGAACGGACTGTTTTCGGCAACGCTTCATGAATTTTTGTGTGGTGGTAAAATATGGAGCGGATCATCCTTAATAGCCGACAAAGGGATTTTTCTGAGTGTATATTTTGACAGGGCCGGTGTATTGTGGGCGGGTACAGACGGAGCAGGTGCTTACAAAGGCATACCAAACTACCGTGCATTCCGACAATATATTAATACTGCCTCAGGCCCGAAACTGGTAAAGTCAGTCTTTACACAGGATAGCCTTATTTATGCGTGTTCAGGTAACAATTATATTGATGTTTTTAAAACGGATGGCCGTTTTGTAAAAGTGTTGAAAGGTGCAGCACAGGGTAATTTCAAAAGTATAGCGGCAAATGTCAGGGAAAACAAAACGGCATATTGGCTTATGGGTGAGGGCTGTTTTGGTATATATGACCTTATCACAGGCACTTTTGCTGACTATATGCCGGCAATACATAAAATTGATACTTCTGCAAAATTATACCTGCATTATTGCTCCGTACATAAACAAGGTAACGACACAGTATTTGCCGGGTTTGGCGGGGCATTATTCAGGTTAAATAAAGGGGGTAAAAAAACTCAGTATGTACCTGAAATCGTCAGGCATTTCGGTGATTGCCGTATCACATGTATAACATCATCGGGCAGCAAAGTAGCCGTAAGTACAGTGAGCGATCTATACTTATTTCATACAAAGACAAATAAATGGGAGCGGGTGTTTGGTGTCAAAACTGACCTGATCAAGTGTTTATTGTTTTATGATGATTCCATAATATGGGCGGGAACAGAGAATGGGCTATATCGGTGTTCGCTGAATTCCGGAGCGGTTAAGCGTTATGATGAAAAGGATGGTCTGCCCAATTCATTTATTTATGGGATTATACGCCACGACGATCATTTATGGATCAGTACCAATAAAGGCTTGTCACGCTATTCTGTAACCGGGAGAATTTTTACCAATTATACGCCGGACGACGGGTTGCAGTCAAATGAATTCAATACCGGTGCTTTTCATAAAGGGGAGGGACAAAGACTGTATTTTGGAGGCCCAAATGGTGTTAATGGTTTTCATGATACTGATATCAAAGACAATCCATTTCAGCCAATTACACAATTGACAGGTATCAGGCTGTTTGATGAACCTTTGAATGTCGATACCGCTTACAGCCGGATGTCTGTTTTAGTATTGCCGTATGATAAAAATACCCTGAGTTTTGAATTTGCTGCGCTTGAATTCAGTAACAGCAAGCTGAATCAGTACGCATATATGATGGAAGGACTGGACAAAGGATGGATTGCATCCGGCAACCGCAGATTTGCAAGGTATCCGAATTTACCTCCGGGAGAATACCGCTTTAAAATTAAAGCCAGTAATAATAATGGTAAATGGCAACAGGAGCCGAAGATCATTAATATTATTATCACAAAACCATATTGGCAAAGAACATGGTTTGTTGTTTTATGCGTAATACTTTGCATTGTTCTTATCGTTTTTATCGTTTTATTGCTGCAAAGGCAGCAATTCCGAAAGAGGTTAAGACAAATAGAATTGCAGCAGAAGATACAGGCGGAGCGTGAGCGGATATCGCGGGATCTTCACGATAATGTGGGGTCTCAGATCAGCTACCTGGTGTCAAATATAGATTGGATAACACAGCATGAGATTGCAGAGCATGAAAAGCATAAGCGCTTAACCTCATTGAGTGACACTGCGCAGGGGCTGATGAGCAATATGCGGGAAACAATATGGGCACTTAATAAGGCCGATATTTCTATAGATGAATTTGCAGACAAACTAAAAGCGTTTGCAAGGCATATGTTGCAGTACAATGACAGCATAAGATTTCAATCTGAAGAATATCTAATCAATGGTTACGTCTTTGAGCCTGGTGAAGCACTCAACATCTTTCGTATATGCCAGGAAGCAGTCAATAATGCGATAAAGCATTCTGATGCATCACTTATTCTGCTAAAAATATGGTCTGATGGCCCTGGTACATTTACACTTGAGTTGTCTGATAATGGTAAAGGTTACATGACTACAGAAACTACAGGCAGTGGGCATTATGGCTTAGATAATATGAAACAACGTGCAGCTGAGTACGATGTGCTGTTGCAGGTTATTTCTACCATCGGCGATGGCACCAGGGTAATACTTAATAAGCAAAAAGTATCGTGATTGATTTAAGATAATCCAAATGAGTTATTGTAATTTTATAATATACTGCCCATTTTTGTTTCATGATCAGAATTGCAATAGTTGACGATCGTTCTCAGAACAGGATTTCTATAAAAGAGAAGATCATTTTTTCCGGTGAAGCTGACGTGATTTTAGTTGCCGAGAATGGAAAGGACTTCCTGGAGCAAATGGCTGGATTAGCTGTTGATGCGCGCCCTGAGGTAGTGCTGATGGATATTGAAATGCCCGTGATGGATGGTATAGCGACAGTGCTTACCGCTAGCGAATTATACCCCGCCACCGCATATTTGATGTTAACGGTGTTTGATGATGATGACAAGATATTTGATGCGATAAAAGCCGGGGCGACAGGCTATTTGCTCAAAGACGAGAAAGTGGAGAGGATACTTGAAGCGATACGGCAGATCATAGAAGACGGAGGGGCTCCCATGAGCCCCCGTATAGCCCGTAAAGCTTTGAAATTACTGATGAATAATGCCGTAAAGCCTGCCGGCGGGGCAACCGTCGTTGATGAGTTGCAGATGCTGAGTGGAAGAGAGGCAGAGATATTGAAGTTTTTGGTAGATGGTATGGATCACAAAGAGGTTGCAGAAATATTATTCCTGTCACCGCATACAGTCCGTAAGCACATAGCAAACATCTACACAAAATTACACGTCACCAATCGTAGCCAGGTGGTGAAATTGGCAGTTAAGCGAAAGTGGTTTATGATATTTTGAGCAACTTAATTCTACCTGCAATATTGACCAAGCAACTGTGAGGCAGCAGAGTTGCCCATGTCTGCTGATTTTTTCCAGTCAGCACATGCACCGGGTTTATCCTTGTTGGTCAATCTGGCTTGCCCGCGCCTCAGGTATACCACATCATTATCCCCGTTCATTTTTAAGAGCATATTATAGTCGGCTATGGCGCCTGTAAGGTCGCCGCTGGCAGCCAATAATGCCGCGCGGTTGTAGTAGGGTTTTTCGAATGCCGGTGCAGCTGCTATTGCTTTGGTATAATCATCAATTGCTTTGGCAGTGTCGCGGGTAAGGCCATATACCCAACCCCTGTTGTTGTATGCCTGGGCGTAATCCGCTTTCAGAGAAATAGCCTTTGTAAAATCACTCATGGCTGCCTGAGTATCACCCAATGTAAAATACGACCACCCACGGTTGTTATAGGCATCTGCCATTTTAGGGTCTATTTTTATTGCTTTATTATAATTCAATATTGCGCCTTTTGTGTCGCCGGTCTGAAAGAGCACTATACCTTTATTGAACACAACATCCTGAAATTTCGGGTCCAGTTGTTCTGCTCTGTTGTACTCGGTAAGTGCATCCTGAAGGTTGCCTGAGCTCTTAAGGTAATTACCGCGCATCCAGTAACCGTGGTAGTTGTCCGGGTAGTTTTCTATAACATTTGTAAATAGCGTGTATCCATTTTGCCATATCGGTATGCGCACCCATGATTGTATGAAGAATATGGCGAGTAATAAAGAGAAGCCGCTGATAACAGTGCTGCTGCTTTTATGGTCGCCCAGCTTTGATAATAACTGAGCCGCAGCATAGAACAATCCAATGTAAGAGATGTACGTATAACGCTCGGCAGTAAGTGCAGAACCCACAGATACCACCTGCAGCATTACCGATATGGCGATGAGGAAAAAGAACACACCGAACAACAACTCTTTACGATGCTTTGACGGGCGAAAGATCAACCACGATACAATCCCTATAAATGGTACCGAGGTATAATAGATCCACGGCAGCATCCCGTTTTTAAGCGGGGGAAAGTAGTGCATAGCAGATAACCCGATCGCTGCAACTGATTTTAAAAGATAGAACGATAAGCCTGAGGCAAACAGGAATATTTGGTTGACGAATCCATAAGCAGCAAAATCATTTATAGAACCACCCGCTCTTTGCGAGAGTATGGCAACAATACCGAACACTATGGATAGCACAAACAACGGTGCTTTTTCCAGCAGCGACTTTGCTGTTATTGCCCGCCCTTTATACAGGTCTATTGCGATCAACAGCACCGGTAATGTTACTGCAGCCGATTTGGAAAGTAGGGAGAGTATAAAGAAGATCAGCACTTTCAGATAGTCAGCCGTGCGATATCCTGAACTGATGTAACGCAGGTAAACATTGAGTGACAGCAGGTAGAATGCTGCATACAGCACATCCTTAAGCTCAGATATCCATGCAACAGACTCTACGTGCATAGGATGTATGCCAAAAAGTAAAGCAACAATAGATGCGGTGAATCTTTTACCGCTCAGTCCCTCTGCAAGCTTGTAAACCAGCCATACATTTACTAAGTGCAGCAATACATTCAGCAGGTGATATGGCATGGGCTCTGTTCCGAAAATGTTATAAACTACCAGGTGAACCAGTGTACTGAGTGGATGATAGTTACTTACATAAAATGAAGAGAAAATAGATTTAATGCCACTTGCGCTCACATCACGGAGATAAGGATTGTTCAGCACATAGAAATCATCATCAAAATTGGTGAAGCTATTCTGCAAAGCAGGCAGGTACAATATGCCGGTAAGTATTACAATAGCTATAGGTGCCCATTTTGGAATGTAGCTCTCTATGTCTGTTTTTACCGCTTTAGCCTGTACTGCCTTTGGCTGTGCAGGCGGCATGTTCTTATTTACTTTAGCTGACAAATGCTGTGTATTTAGTGATACTTATGGCAATATACAAACTTGGCGGATTTTTACGGGTTCTTTTGAGCGTAATAATATCATTCATAATACACTTATATATTTTATCAGTTCTGCTGTTATCTTTACAGTTACAGATACCACACTCATGCAGGCAAAAACCATTGATGAAGTACTCGTCCGGCTGGAAAAGATTATTAGTGATAGTATCGCCAATAAGGACCGTGCGGGGTATTTTGCAGCACTGTATCATAAGGTCACGTATAGCGTCAAGCAGGGTATCCTGAACAATGAGTTTGAGGACGGCCCGAGGATGGAGCGGCTGGATGTGATTTTTGCAAACAGATACCTGCACGCATACGATCAATGGAAAGCCGGGCAAAAACCTACCTGGTCATGGGAGGTTGCTTTTGAAAGTACAAAAAAGAGAAGGCCGCTGGTACTGCAGCACCTGCTGCTGGGTATGAATGCCCATATCAACCTGGATCTGGGGATAGCAGCGGTAGAAACATGCAAGGGCCAGGACCTGCAACCACTAAAAAGGGATTTCAACAACATCAATGTGGTCATATCTGCACTTACTTACCAGGTGGTCAATGATATTAACCGGGTATCGCCCTTATTATCACTGCTTGGGTTGCATGCGGGTAACTATAACTCCATCCTTATCCAGTTCAGCATAGGTAATGCCCGGGATGGTGCATGGTGTTTTGCGCAGGAACTGAGTGAACAGACAACTGACCGGGATATTGAAAAATGTATTGTAGAGCGAGATGCCAATATCAGCCAGCTGGCTCAGAGCCTGGTGCATGCCAATCCGTTGCTCAAATTCACGCTATGGGTAGTTCATATGTTTGAATGGAGAAGGGCCGATAAGATCATTAAAACCCTCAAAGAATACGAGAAGGTATATATCAAGTTGAAGAAGTGATCAGCGGCCGCCCAGGTACTTATAGTTTTTCAGTAGCAGGGTCATATCGGTTACAGGGTTGTAATGTTGGGCATAAGCCACACTTATTTGAGTCTTTACTTCGTCCGATGGCTCGTACCCGTCCAGTATGTTGTAGGGTAGCAGTACTCCTTTTTTTAGCTTAGGCAGGTATTTCGTCTGCACGCCTTCCGCATATCCCACCCATGACATTTTTCCTGCAAGTACCCTGAAGCAGTTTGCAAGGAATGTTCCGGGCTTCTTAATAAGGAAAAAGCTTGCCGGAAAGATGGCGATGAGCAGCAGGGAAACCGCTATATCCAACAGGCGCTTATTTCTTACTTGCGAGAAATCGGACAGGTTGAAACGGCGGTCAATGGTATAAAGATCTCCTGATGTGCTACTTGAATTACTGCCTACAAAACTTTGACTACCAGGCAAATGTATTTTGTATTCATAATCCTTGCCACACAGTTGCATCTGGTTAAAAACATCGGCATAGGTTAGTCCGTTGATACAGAAGATCACTTCATTGACACCTGTCACATACAACATTTGTTTCATTTCAGACAAGGAGGCCAGGGCATGTGTATCATACTCCTTGGGGCTGATCCTGCCCGATAATTCGGGTGCATAGTGTACCTGCCTGAGTATGGCTGCGGTCTGGCGGTAGGCTGTATCGTCTGCTACAATTACTGCTTTCCGGGGTAGTTTATCATATGGGATGAACCGTAATATACCCATTCGGTATAATATCTCATGCAGGCCCAGCAGTACCACCGTACCGGCAAAACCCGAGAATATGATGATAGCACGTGAGTACCTGTACTCAGGTGGAAGCAGGCCATAATAAGCCAATATGGCCACCGTACCTATTACCATTCCCCTGGTAACTTTCAGCGCACGGTATGGTTGGTCATAAGTACCATTGAGGTAAAGCGACAACAACCATAAAGCTATATATGCAGGAAATGTGGCATATACTGATGCCGGGGGAATAGGCATGATGTTCTTCACCTCGCTCACCCAAAATGTCTTGATACCCCATAAGGTAACTAACAATATCAGCGCATCAAACAAAGGCATGTGCAATGCTTTAAGTCCACGCTTCACAGTACCAAGCACAGCACGCAGTATAATACCTACATTGATGAACAGTACGAACAGGTTTGCCTCTTTTTTGGTGTAGTGTTTCTTTACAAAAGTCACCAGGGCCTCGTTGAATATGCGCACATACGACAGGGTCATTTTGCGGGTACTCTCTCCCTTGTAGTGTATCAGGTCGGCATCAGGGAAGTATATATTCTTATAGCCTGCCTTCTGGATACGGTAAGAAAGATCCACATCCTCGCAGTACATAAAGTAATCCTCGTCAAACGGGCCGCCTGCCTCATCCATTGCCTTACGGCGCACCAGCATACAGCAGCCGGACAGTACATCTACGGCGGCAGTTTCCCGTTCGCCTATATGTACTGCATAGTATTTATTGAAGTATGGCGACTTACTGAACAGCTTATTGATACCTGTCGTCTTGAACAGGGCTACTGACAACGACGGGAAAGACTTCTTGGCATCGGGTGCAAACTGTCCCTTGCCGTCGATTAGCCTTGGTCCGATCGCACCTGCTTCAGGATGGCTATCCATGTAGGCCAGTGTCTTACGGAAGAAATCCTCCGGCATTACCGTATCCGGGTTCAGGAAAAGGATGTATTCACCTTTGGCAATTGCAACTCCCTGGTTATTGGCCTTGGAAAACCCCTTATTATCCTTATTTTCAATGAGAACTACTGATGGGAACAGAGACCGCACCATTTCCCCGCTCTTATCACCCGAATTATTATCAACAACTATAACTTCGGTATCAAAACCCTCGGCTGCCCGTAATACGGAATGCAGGCATACTTCAAGGAAGTATTTGACATTATAGTTTACAATAATTACGGATAACTTCATTCCGGGGTTGCGTGTTCTGCGAAGATAAGCGCACTTGCTTTAATAATGAAACGTATCGTACACCTATATATTATTCAAGGGTTAAAAATTGAAAGGGAACGTAGGTGGGTTTAATAACAAAAGAGGCTCCGTAAGAGCCTCTTTTGTTATTAAGTTAAGTAGGTTATTACTCTAATATGTAGTAGATGTTGGTCACCCAGCTGGCGGTGTCCTTCTCTTTTGGCGGGCCTATGATATATTCTTCAATGGCTACTGATGGCTTCAATTTCTTCGCCGCCAGGTACTGATTGATGGCCATGTGGATGTGAGTTGACTGGTCATAGCTGCCTTTCTGCACCACCATTACTGCCTTTGCCGGCATTATGTTGGCAAACGATGCTCCTTTGAACGGAGTAGCACTGTCACTTACCGGGAAGGCCGCCATGATGTCTGTACGCTTATTTAAGGTGTCCCATTTGTACATGATGCTGACCGGCATACCGGTAATTTTAGGGCCTATTTCCCTGCCTATCATCATATAGCTTTCGCCGAAGAACTTATCGAGGTTAGCAAATTCTACCGTCTTGCGGATACCCTGGAACAAATGTCCCGGGTAGTCCAGTTCCTTGATCTCTACATCCGATGCTATTACAGGAGCAACCGGTGCTGCATTCGTTTCCACGAATGTTTTCATGTTCTGCAGGCCACTTTCAAAGTCGCCGCCCATATATTTGTCGATGTTCACAAACATATTCATGGCATTGAGCGGGTAGGGGGTATGTTTTACAAATGTCCATGTCACTTTCTGCATATCGTCTGTCGTGTCTTTTACTACCAGTGCTATCTTAGCTTCCATGTGCCATGGTTCTACTATGGTCATTTCGCAGTTCAGCGTATTTTCGCTTACGGCCACATTCTTCATTTCACCTTCACCTGTCAGTTCGGGGTTGCCTACCCAGCGGTAGCTGCTGCCCGGCTCTCCGTCGGTGCCTGTATAGGTGATCTTTACTGTCGAGTCTTTTTGTATCCACGGGCTCCAGTTGGGCCAGTTCTTAAAATGGACTATCTGTTCCCATACGGCTTCCTTAGGAGCTTTGATCAGTATGGTCCGTGTTACTATGGCATCGGTAGGCTCTATTGCACCCATTACCAGTATAGCGCCTATAATGATGACGAGCATTACCATTAAAAAGCGTACAAATTTTTTCATGATCGTTGATTTTGGGGTTAAAGATAGAAAAAGGTGAATAGTAAGTGCTTATCATTAATCCGAATAGACTTCGGGCCTGGTGTTTTATGCTCCGCCTTTTAACTTTTTAACCAATTAACTTATTAACTAATAAAGTACCTTTGCAGCCATGAAAAATCTGCGTGAGATAAACCTGCCCGAACTTGAAGCGATGATGGCAGAAATAGGGGAACCGAAATTCAGGGCAAAACAGATACACGAATGGGTATGGCTGAAGCACGCCGCCGACATTCAGGATATGACCAACCTGTCTAAAGCCCTGCGTGAAAAACTTGCCGAAAAATACTTTATACCGAAGGTGCGTATGCACCACAGCCAGTACAGCAGCGATGGCACCATCAAGAACCGCCTGCAACTGCACGATGGCTTTTATGTGGAGAGTGTACTGATCCCTACCGAAAAACGCATGACTGCTTGTGTATCATCACAGGTTGGTTGCTCGCTGTCCTGTAAATTTTGCGCTACCGGCTATATGGACCGTAAGCGTAACCTGGACTTTGATGAGATAGTGGATGAGGTGACCCTGCTGAACGAACTGGCACAAAAACACTACGGTAAGAATCTTTCCAATATTGTATTCATGGGTATGGGTGAGCCATTGCTCAACTATAAGAACATGATGAAAGCAATAGAGCGCATTACCTCGCCAAACGGCCTGGGCATGAGCACTAAACGCATCACTGTATCTACTGCCGGTGTAGCCAAGATGATCAAACAACTGGCTGATGATAAGGTAAGGTTCAAACTGGCACTGTCGCTGCATGCGCCTAATGACTACAAGCGCAACGAGATCATGCCTATCAATGAGACCAATAACCTGGCTGCCCTGATAGATGCACTCAACTACTTTTATAAAGCAACCGGCAATGAGATCACTTTTGAATACATACTGTTCAAGGATTTCAATGACGGCATCAAGGATGCGGAGGAGCTCATAAAGCTCTACCGCAAAATACCTGCAGATCTCATCAACATCATCGAGTATAACCCGATAGATGCTGCCAAGTACGAAAAGCCGGAAGAAGAGAAGGTAGATGCTTTTATGGCTCACCTTACCGCAAATAAAGTGAATGTGCGCCTGCGCCGCAGCCGTGGTAAAGACATAGATGCCGCATGTGGCCAGCTGGCCAATGTAGATCATGGCTCACCGGGCGTGGAAGCTGAGGCAGAACTTGCTGACTAACAAACTCAGGCTATGAAAGTAAGAATGTACCAGGTCGATGCCTTTACCGAAAAATTGTTCGGCGGCAACCCTGCAGCTGTTTGTATTATAGACAGTTGGCTCACCGATGGGCTGATGCAATCCATAGCTGCCGAAAACAATCTTGCCGAAACAGCATTCATAGTAAAGGACGGTGATAGTTACGGTATCAGGTGGTTCACGCCTGCTGTAGAGGTCGATCTGTGCGGTCATGCCACACTGGCATCTGCTCATGTGGTATTCAACTATCTTGACCATACTGCCGATGAGGTTTCGTTTTATTCACACAGGAGCGGCCTGCTTAAAGTAAAAAAGGCTGGGGCATTGCTTACACTCGATTTCCCTGTTGATGAATATGCGCTGGTAGATATGCCCGGGGCATTAACTAAAGCGCTGGGCATAACGCCTTTGGAAGTATATAAAGGCAAGACCGACTACATGGCTGTACTGGCTTCACAAAAAGAAGTGGAACAACTGGTTCCTGATCTTGCCGTACTCGCTACGTTGGATTGCAGGGGAGTGATCATTACCGCCAAAGGTGATGAAGCAGATTTTGTGTGCCGTTTCTTTGGTCCGCAGTCGGGTATCAATGAGGACCCGGTCACAGGATCAGCATATACTACACTTACACCATACTGGTCAGGCATACTGGGCAAAAATGAATTCACTGCGATTCAACTCTCATCACGTAGGGGATATATTCAATGCCGAAATATGGCCAGCAGGGTAGCCATAAGTGGCCATGCGGTTACCTACATGGTAGCGGAAATAGATGTTGCATAAATAAAAAATGGCGGGTGTTTCCCGCCATTCTATAATATTGAAATACCTCTTTTTCACTTACTTCGCCATCGCTGTCTTAAACTCTGATGTGAAGTGGAATTCTATATCCGGGTTATTCTGGCGTTCTGTATTCAGGAACCACTCGCTCTGTGCCAGGTACACCAGGTTGCCATCCTTATCTTCCATTATGTTGTTCTGCTTAAAGCGTGCAAAGTCTTCAACAGCTTTCTTCTCGCCGGTTATCCAGCATGCCTTGTAGAACGACAATGGTACGAACGTACATGATGCGCCATACTCCTGCAGCAGGCGGTACTGTATCACTTCAAACTGCAGTTCACCCACGCAGCCTATTATCTTGCGATTACCACCATGCTGAGTAAATAACTGGGCCACACCCTCATCGGT
>CAYZKL010000028.1:0-692 GCA_964478855.1 uncultured Flavipsychrobacter sp. | reverse complement strand
GGCGTATGCCTTTTTCCAGTTGCTTGGTCTTCATCGGGTCCTTGTTCACCAGTTCCTTGAATATCTCGGGAGAGAAAGTAGGAATACCTGTGAACTGCATTACTTCCCCTTCGGTAAGCGTATCGCCGATCTTAAAGGTTCCTGTATCAAACAAACCTACCACATCGCCGGGATAGGCCTCTTCAATAATATCTTTTTCCCTCGCCATAAAAGAGTAAGGATTGCTGAAACGCACATCCTTGTCCAGGCGGGTATGTTTGTAATAAGTATTCCTCGCAAACCTGCCCGAGCATACCCGCAGGAATGCGATACGGTCACGGTGGCGTGGGTCCAGGTTGGCATGTATCTTAAAGATAAAGCCGGTAAATTTATCTTCTTCGGGTGTGGTGCTATATTGATGAACGTATCCAGCATTTCCTTCACCCCGAAGTTATTCACCGCACTACCAAAGAACACTGGTGATACCTTACCATCCAGGTAGCTGGGCACATCCAGCTCACCATATACGCCTTGCAGCAGTTCCACGTCTTCACGCAGCTGTTTGGCATCCCTTTCACCTATCTTATCGTCCAGTAGTTTGTCATGTATATCAGGTATAGGTACAGTATTCTCTTCTGTCGATTTCTGGCTGGCAGTAAACAGGTTCAGGCTGCTGTTATAAAGGTTATATACACCCTTGAATTCCTTACCCA
>CAYZKL010000027.1:34417-41481 GCA_964478855.1 uncultured Flavipsychrobacter sp. | reverse complement strand
GTAACAAAGCATGGGTAGAAGCGCATGGCCATACCGCATCGATCATGGACTATGCACGATTCAATTATGTGGCACAACCAGAAGATAATATCAGCGAAATTGGCCTGTTCCCAAGGATAGGCGAGTATGATATGTGGGCGATACAGTGGGGTTATAGGTCGAGCATGGCAAAGACGGAAGAAGAGGACAAAAAAATAGTGAACAAATGGGTGCTTGATAGCCTGAGGGCAAATCCGAGATTATGGTTTGGTACGGAGTCAAACCCGTTTGATCCAAGATCACAGACAGAAGACCTGGGCGACAACAGCATGAAGGCAAGTGAGTATGGCATCAACCTGAGAACAATGTATGGTGCGCTGGTTGGCCAGTATAACCGATACATGAACCATGTACTGAAAAATGTAGGTGGCGTTTATGAAACACCGAAGAGCGTGGAGCAGGCGGGTGAAGATGTATACGAACCAACACCAAAAGCCATACAGCAGGATGCAGTTTCCTTCCTTAACAAACAGCTGTTTGAAACACCAACATGGTTGCTTAACCGTACTATACTTAACAAGATCAGCAATCCCGTAGCATCTGAGAGTGTGAGCAATGTGCAGGTGAATGTACTGAACAACCTGTTATCGCCGATGCGCCTGAACAGGCTTGCCACCAGTAGTAATCGTTTTAATACTAAAGAAACCTACACACTCGATAATATGATGGATGATGTGAAGAAAGGAGTGTGGAGCGAACTGTCTGCACATAAGACGATAGATGGTTATCGCCGTAACCTGCAAAAAGCACATATCGAGGCGCTGATCGGGCTGATCAATCCACAGGCACCGGTACAGGGTGGGGTAAATACAAGAAATACCGATGTAGTATCTGTGGCAAGAGCTCAACTGGTAGCCCTGAAAACACAGGTTGCTGCCGCAATACCCGGAATATCAGACAAGATGAGCAAGTATCATCTGCAGGATGTATCTGAAAGAATTAAGAGGGCGCTGGACCCTAAGGGATAGTAGTTATCATTTCAGTTCAAGCGATCATCTTACCGCCGGTTCTTTTTTGCCGGAAGCAGGATGATCGCTTTTTTGTAAGGGGAGGAAATAAGGAGGATGTTGCCTATTTTGCATAGCAATACTCCCGGTGATTAATGGAAAAGAACATGATAAAATATTTGGTTACTGCCGGTCTGCTTGGTTTGTCACTGTGCTCGTTCGGGCAGGTGAAACCGGCTGAGCAGAAGACGAAGATAGCTGTAAGAAAACAGGATGGTACTGCAGTCAAGGTTATTCAAACATCGAAGGCTATGGTGAGTGCGCCTATTGCCAAAGGGCTGTTCAAGACAGCTATGGCATGGCAGAGTGCAAATCCGGAAGGAATACAAAAAGTGCTGAATGCCACCGTGGTGCTGGAAAAGTCTGCACCATCAAAGCTGGCAAAAGGAATGGCATACATTGCAAAAGCAAAACCGACCAGGGCCGCATTGGTTCTTGGCAGTGTGGCTGCAGGTGTTTATGCCGGTTACGAAGCTTATAAAGTGATCTTTAAGTCTGATAGTACCGGTAAGTAGTTTTAATCAAAAAGGATTTTTACTGAAAGTATTCATTCTTGTACTCACAATGTTGAAAGTAAATTCACAAAGCTGAATATTTCACTGAATAATATTGCATAGATAATATACAAGGCAACTAATAATGCCAATAAAATTACTAACCAAATTGACCATGTAATAATTTCTTTTGTTGAATCTATCTTCCTTTTTATTTTTTCTTTTTCATTGTTAATAGTAGGTATAGGTAATCCAGATTTAGTTGTAATGATTTGAAATGATTCAAGAAAGTCTTTCTCTATTTCTTGCAAGTCTGATTTATATATTGTCTGTATTTTGATGTAAAATCCGACATAAAGGGAATATGCTAATAAAATTAAAATTAGCAGAAAAGAATTGTCTGAAACTTTATATGTAGCAAAAACAGATGCACTTATAGAAATCGGTATACCAATAGCTTGGCTGAATATTTTACCAATAATTTCTCGTATACCTAAAAAATATTTTTCTTTTTCTTTATATAACGAATCTCGAAATTTTTCAAAATCAAATTTTTTAGAGATTAATTCATAGTCACGTTGTGTTATTGATATTATTTCATCGCTTTGCTTAAGGACTTCTATAAAATTTAAAATACCAGTTCCTGATGAAATTGTGTATAGCGCATTTTTAAAAAAAGGAGATACTTCAATTGATTTTGCTAGCTGTAAAAGCCTATCAACTTTTAAAGATATTTCTTCAGATTTGATTGGAGCAGGTATTACATCGTATTTAACCTTAATAATGCCGTTGATGGAACTGTAAAATATTACTTCGTCATTTGCCGAGTTGTGGTAATCGCAAAATGGTATTGACTTAAAATGGTTAAATAATTTGTAGTATGAAATTATATTTTTAAACCTTTTAAAATCATTTTCATTTTCTTTTCCGTACTGAATATACTCTTCGGGGTATGGAGTGTAAGAAAATATAGTTCCCTCCTTTGATATCGTCAAAAAAGGAGTTAAGATAGTTGAACTTTTTATTTCACTTTCTAAATCTTCAAAATAAAATATTTTTTCATCGAAAAAATACTTCTTAATTTTTAATCTAAGTTGTGAACCAAATTCTTCATACGGAATTTTGTAACTATCAACAATTGGTTTTAAGCTCTCATCAATTATATAACGCTCTCCATCAAATGTTATATTGGTAGATTTTGACAGAAAATCAATAATACTATCAATTTTATTTTGAATCATTATTTTATTCAGTTATTGACTCTCTTATCTGATTTACGAGATCTTGAGACCTAATTATAATTTGTGACTGATCTTTCTCATCAAATTTCACAATGCCTTTTTTAAATGCACTTGGCTCAAAATTTATTTCAACATCATCTGCCTTAGCATATACTTTAATGAAAGATCTTAGTGATGTTGAATATGTTTTAAATTCAGTGGGTATAGTCGGGTAATTTTCGTGTACAAAATTTGGTAAATAATCTTCATCATCAAATAGAGATTTACTAATTTCTCTCAAGTTTGCAGTTTTAGTAGGGCTAGCGGTTATAATTCTGTGAGTATTTTTAATCAATTGATCTCTGCTTTGAATTAAAGTAGAATCTTCAATTATTTTAAGAGGTATTTTTCTCAATGCGTTTAATAGTAGTTTTGTATCTTCTTCAGAAGTAACGGTATCGCAGGTTGATATCCAGCGAACGAAATACAGCGACAAATCATCAGACTTGGTATTGATAAAGCTTAAGTATTTTGTATTCTCAGTATTAAACAATTGTACGTTAATTCTGCATGCCATTGCAAGTTTTTCAAAATCAATATGTTGCACTTTATCTATGTCAAAATTATTTACCGACTTATTTCTTTTGAAAGCAATACTCATTGTGTCTCTCACAAAAAACACAGAGCAATATTCTCTATAATCATCATATTGAGCATAAACGAGATAACCACCTTTTGCAGGACCAATACCTTCGATTTTTTCTTTAAGGTTTTCAGCTGATTTATGAGAAAAAAGAACAAAGTCAGCATCCGTAAAAGACTTATGATATCTTTCATAATATTCGTGAAAAACTGAAGGCTGACTTTTGTCAAAAACACCATGTCTCTCATTTCTCTTCCTGTATCTTCTATTTAATTCTTTAACTAGTCTAATTACATCTTCATTTGTGTGATCCATTAATTTCAATGACTTACTCAATTTTGCCCCTGTTACATTTTGAGGTTTATATAATTCATGGATGATTACCCTATTTACTTGCATATTTACTTGTATTAATGATATTTGCTAATATCGATAAATAATATGAAAAATAAAAACAGTATTAATTTATTGTGATTTCAATTTGTCTATCGGAATTACAAACCCTTTTGGAACTAGAACAATACTTTGAATTTTTGGAGAATCTATTTCGGTGAATTCAATATCTGAAAACTCTCCAGTTTTTGGGTTGAATTTAGAAAAGCCATTAAGATTACTCAAATCAATTTTCATTGTAAACATTTCAAAGTCATCTTTTTTTAGATATGTTGAAGCCAAATCAATTATGTTGTAAATAAAGTTATTATCTTGTTGAAATGGTTGAGAACTTATTGGCGGACAATAGAAAACATCCATCCCCACATTTTTAAACTTCAAATCATCATTATAATGTGGAATGGCTATTTGAAATAACATATTCTGGAAATACAATACCATACAATGTGTTGGACATTTTAAATTTGCGAAACGCTTTTTATATATGTAAACCTGAGGATTGTCTTTTATGTAATCAAAAGACATGCTTGTTTTCATAACTTTAGCAAAAGGGTACAAATAATGTTCAATTTTATTGTTATTGAGAAGATCAAATGTTTGCTTGTAATTGTCTACGTAAGTATCATTAATGCAGGATAAAGACATTTTTAATAATGCTTTATACACATTGAATGGGCGATAAGAGTTTTTTAAGTAAGAGATTTTTATTTCGCCATTTTCATTATTGACAACCAAAGAATCAGATTCTGGATATTTTTTACGAATTTCAATTCCTTCACCAACATTTAAAATGTCAATTAACTTAGCGGTTACAATATCGTTCGGTGAGTGGAAGTTTGGCACTCCTTTCTTGCCTTTTGTCTGCAAAATTGTGCGAGACATTCCTAAAAAGTACGCTAAATCATTTTCATAGAGTCCAAATTTTTTATTGCATTCATCGCACTCGAAGTCGGATATTAAGTTTTTGTTTCCCAGTTGATGAGGGATTATATGTGCCTCATTCTTGAATTTTACAGTAGGGTAATTTTTTTTACAAAATCGGCAAGTTCTATTGTTTTTTGACTTCAGGTCTGGTTTACTAATTGTAGATGTAATGATACTTTCCAATTCATACAATTGCCAAAATAAATCTAGCTCTTTATTTAGAGCTGGAATAGTGAAAATAGGAGTGAATTTGTTCATTTACGAATAGAATAAGAAACTAATTGTATAATTTACAACTGAAATTTACATGTTTTTTTGTTTCAGCTTTCTAATTCTTTGTCAATTATGAGGTACAACCTCTTATTGTCGCTATTGGTATTTTTCTTCTATAATATCTCCTTTGCCCAAAAGAAAACTAAGGCATTGGATAATGTATTTGACCATAGTGACTCGGTATATTTTTCCAGTACATCATTCAGGCTTATAGGTCCGTTTCGTGGAGGAAGAAGCGGCGCGGTGACCGGCAGCTATAAGAAGAAGAACGAGTTTTATTTTGGCGCTACCGGTGGTGGTGTATGGAAGACGAGCGATGCCGGCAATAACTGGAAAAATATTTCTGATAAATACTTTGGAGGCAGTATAGGTGCAGTGGCTCTGGCACAGAGCGATGAATCGATCATATATGTAGGGGAAGGGGAAAATACTATGCGCAGCAATGTATCGGAAGGGATGCACGGTATGTGGCGAAGTGATGATGCAGGCCGCACCTGGAAGAATATAGGGTTAAAGGATTGCAGGCATATCATTCGTATAGTCATTCACCCGAAGAATCCTGATGTAGTATGGGTAGCTGCAATGGGGCATCTGTTTGGCCCAAACACTGAGCGCGGGGTTTATAAGACCATTGATGGAGGAAAAACATGGCGGAAAGTATTGTATGTAAATGACCAGAGCGGGTGCAGCGACCTTGTAATGGAGCCTGGAAACCCAACCGTGCTGTATGCAGGAATGTGGCGGGTAATACGCACACCGTATAGTATGGAGAGTGGCGGTGAAGGCAGCGGACTGTTTAAGAGCATCGACGGTGGTGAAACATGGGTAAGCCTGACTGCAAACAAAGGATTGCCAAAAGGTGTATGGGGTATAGTGAGTGTGGCCGTGGCGCCGGGCAATACGGATAAAGTGATGGCCCTGATAGAAAATGAAAAGGGTGGATTGTTTGTAAGCAAGGATGCCGGTGCCACATGGTCGCTTAGCTGCCAGGAAAACGATATACGCCAGCGGGCATGGTACTTCAACAAGTTATTCATTGACCCAAAGAACGAGAACCTGGTCTACTGCCCGAATGTGAATATGATGAGGAGTACAGATGGTGGTAAGACATTTAAAGGTATGGGAACACCACACGGTGACCATCATGATATGTGGATAGACCCGGAAGATGGTAACAGGATGATCATAGCTGATGATGGCGGTGCACAGATCAGTTTTGATGGCGGTGCCAACTGGAGCACCTATCACAACCAGCCCACAGCGCAGATATACAGGGTGAGTACCGATAATGCTTTTCCATACCATATATTGGGTGCTCAGCAGGATAATACGACCATAAGGATAAAAAGCAGAACATACGGCAACGGCATCACAGACAGGGACTGGGAATCAACAGCAGGTTTTGAGAGTGGGTATGTGGTTGCGGATCCGCTGAATCCTGATGTGGTGTATGGCGGCAATTATGCCGGTTACTTATCCAGGCTAGACCATAAGACAGGGGAGAACAGGGCAATAAACGTATGGCCTGATATACCTATCGGCATGGGAGCCGATGCGCAGAAGTATCGTTTCCAATGGAACTTCCCGATCTTCTTTTCTCCGCACAATCCTAAACGATTGTATGCAGGAGGTAATCACCTGTTCGTATCGGAAAACGAAGGACAGAGCTGGCAGAAGATAAGTCCCGATCTGACCACTAATGACAAAACAAGGCAGGTGGCCAGTGGCGGGCCGATAACAAAGGATAATACTACTGCTGAGTATTACTGCACCATATTTACTGCTGCGGAGTCGGAGCAGGAGAAAGACCTACTATGGACAGGCAGTGATGATGGACTAATACACATAAGCCGTGATGGCGGGAAGAACTGGCAAAATGTAACCCCACCTGATGCCGGCAAGTGGATGATGTGGAACTGTGTGGAGGCCGACCCTTTCAAAAAAGGAACAGCCTATTTTGCGGGTACTAAGTATAAATCTGACGACTACACACCATACCTGTATAAAACAGAGGACTATGGCAAAACATGGAGCCGTATTACCACTGGCATAGATGGCGATCATTTTACCC
>CAYZKL010000027.1:21379-34407 GCA_964478855.1 uncultured Flavipsychrobacter sp. | reverse complement strand
ATTCGTGCAGACAAGAAACGCCCCGGCCTGCTCTATGCCGGGACTGAGTTTGGCATGTACATCAGTTATAATGCAGGTGCATCGTGGAAGAAATTTCAGCTAAACCTGCCGGTAGTGCCTATCACAGACATGGCCATCAAAAACAATGATCTTATAGTGGCTACACAGGGCAGGGCATTCTGGATACTTGATGACCTGGGGATAGTGCAGAGTGATAAAAGTGCCATACTCGGCAGCCGGCTTCATGTGCTGCCGGTAAATGAAGCATACAGGATGAGCGGAGGTGTAGATTCCAATATCAGGAATGGTGGAATGAACCCGCCAAATGGTGTTGTGTTCAACTATTACCTTAAAGATATTACCGATTCATCAGTAATAACACTCTCCATTCTAGATCAGCAGGGTAAGAAAGTCAAGACCTTTAGCAGGAATGGTAAAGAGAAGGATGGTAAACTGGAAGTAAGTAATGGTATGAACAGGCTGGTGTGGGATATGCAGAATGAACCGGGTGAACGTATAGATGGCATGATACTGTGGAGCGGCGGGGCGGGTGGCCCTAAATCGGCACCGGGTAGTTATAAGGCAAGGTTTCGGTATGGCAGTGATTCGGTAGAGGTGCCATTTGTGATCAAAAGCGATCCTAACTATAAGATACCTGATGAGGAGTACCGTGAGCAGGTAAACTTCCTGTTGCAGGTGCGTGATAAGTATAATGAAGTGCAACGGTCGATAAAAAACATCAGGAGCATGCGTGCGCAAATAAACGACCTGGTAGGGAAGATGGATACGATTGTTGCTAAGGAGTTCAAACCGATGAGCGATTCTATCAACAAACGATTGACTGCGGTAGAAGAAGCTATGTACCAGACAAAGGTAAAAGCCGGCCAGGATATACTGAATTACCCGATGCGCCTTAATGACAGGCTGGGCGGATTGTATAATGTGGCTGCAAGTGGTAATAATGCACCTACACAGCAGGTAAAAGATGCTTTTAAGGAACTTAGTAATGAATGTGATGTGCAGTTGAATAAACTGAAAGCCATAACCGATACAGATGTAAAATCATTCAATAATTTAATTATAGATAAACGAATACCGGTAATAGGTGTGCGTAACTAAGGGATAACTTGCTTATTACTGACAATCTGATTACATTTTTAATGTCAATAATCCCTAACTTCACTACTTCATTTTATTTTTTAATACAGGAGACTTAATGTTGAAAAAGTTTTTATTGCTCGTCCCTGCCATGCTTTTTATGGCAGTAGTATCATTTGCCCAACAACCCTGCTCAACCGATGAACACTATCGCGAATTAGTAAAAAAGCACCCTGAATTGCTGGAATATGAAAAGCAGTTCCAGGAACAGATGAAAGCTGTTTTAGGCCGTAAGACGGCTGCCCCGCCTGATACAACTACTTATGATGTGCCGATCGTCGTACATATTGTACATGATTATGGCGCAGAAAATATCGCCGATAACGTGATCTTTGATGCAGTATCTAACTGGGCTGAAGTGTTCATGGCACAAAACTCAGATACTGCAGCGGTGATCGACCCCTTCAAACCCTATGTAGGCAATCCGGGCATGCGCCTGCACCTTGCCACTAAAGATCCTAACGGTAATCCTACCAAGGGTATAGTGCGTACCCAGTCTTACCTTACCTTGACAGCTGATGACCAGGCAAAATTTGAATCATGGCCCAATAATAAGTACATCAATATCTGGTTCATCAATAAGTTCGGTTCATCTGGAGCTGCGGCTTATGCCTATTATCCATCATCGGGTGCATCTATGCCTTACTATGATGGGATCATTGGCTTGTATACTTATGTTGACTATGCCAAAGTGATACCGCATGAATTGGGCCATGTGCTTAACCTTGCTCATGTTTGGGGCAGCACCAACAATCCTGCAGTAGCATGCGGTGATGATAATGTAGATGATACTCCGCCAACAATGGGCCATACACCTGTAGGTTGTGTGCCGGCGGCATTGTATGATGTGACCTGTGCTGCAGGATACCTGAAGCACTATACCGCAGTTATAGGCGGCGGTGATTCTATACAGGATTACCCTGATACTGTGAATTCGCAGAACATAATGGATTATACTTATTGCCAGCTAATGTTCTCCAAAGGACAGTGTTTCCGTATGCGTACTGCACTCACTAACTCGGTAGCAGGCAGAAATAACCTGATAACATCCGCAAATCTTGCCGCAACAGGTGCTTTGGCCCCGAGGCCGGACCTGGCACCTAAACCAGAGTTCATCGTTAATAAAGCATCAAGCACACAATTGATCACAGATGCAAGAGGTTATTTTTTGACGTATAATAATCCTCATGCAAAATTCTCATTCAGAAATGCAAGCTGGAATGATACGATAACCGGTGTGTCATGGTCATTTTCAAACAGCCCATCAGTACCTACATCTTCAAGCACAGGTACAGTAATTAATACATTCGGACAACCGGGATGGGTAGAGGTAACTCTTACCGCTACATCTAATGCGGGCAGCACTACACTGGTGGAGCCTCATGCGGTATATGCAGCTGACCCTGTGGCAACAGGTGGTTTCGGTTATCAGCAGCAATTCAATGCTGCAGCAGACATCAATAACTGGCCTATGTTCAACTATTACAATAACCAGTTTAAATGGGAGTTTTTCCCGGGGGTAGGGTATAATGACAATAACTGTGTGCGCTTTCATTCTTTTGATACTTCAGACAGGGTGACAGGTACTGCAACCGGTGACAGAGATGATCTATTTACTCCGGCATTTGACCTTGCAGGAGTTACTGATAATGTATATCTGAATTTTTTCACAACCGGCGCAAATACTACAAAAGGTATAAGCGGATGGGATGATAAGGTGTTGGATTCAATGGAAGTGCTTGCCAGTAACACAGGCGGCGCCCGCTGGACAAGGCTTGCAGTGTATAAAGGCACAGACCTTGCAAATGAGGGTAAATATGGTGTAGACTATGTACCTACTGCTCCGGCACAGTGGAAAGCGAGGGCTATATTGATACCTGAAGCATTCCGTACAAGCAGTACCTTCTTTAGGTTCCGTTACAGGGCCGGTAATGCCGGTAATAATATGTACCTCGACAATTTCAGCGTTTCAGGTTTCCCTGCAGGTGTAGAAGACGAGCTCAGTGAACCAAATGCCTTTAAAGTATTTCCTAACCCGGCTACCAACGGTTGCAATATTATCTTCAAAACAGGCAGAGATGGCATGGTTAGCTATTGCATAAAAGATATTACCGGCAAGGTGGTGTACCAGGGTCAGAAGACCTTTGCATCGAATACTACTCAGCAGGTAGAACTGCCACGTTCGCTTACACCGGCTGCAGGTTTGTACTTTGTTACGGTTACTGTAGATGGTATGAACAAAACTGAAAAACTGGTTGTTTATTAAACAACCAGTTTTTTATTTTTAAAGCATCCTATATTTGCATACAGAATCAAGCATACGTATAATATATTGTTTTGAAAGCGGGCATTGTAAAAATAGTAAGTGGATTAATGTTCCTGGTATTCCTCACGGGAGTAGTACCAAAGGAATATATCCATGACCTTTTTTACGACCACCACGACGAAGCGCACCCTGTATATAAGAAAGGCGAGATCGTCTTTACATCCAAGCATAACCACTGTTCATTCCTGGGGTTTGTATTTGCCCCTTATGTGGCTACAGAACAACAGCACATTACTTTTACAACGCATCTTGAACATAAGGAGCATTATACTGCTTTTTACAGTTATCATTTCGAGCAGGTATATACTGTTCCTTCGCTCAGGGGGCCGCCCGTTCTCTGTTGATCCCGCTCTGATCTGTTGGGTGCTTTTATAGCAGCCCGCTATCTTTTTATTCAATCTTCTTCATCGTGCGAATTTTAATGACCACGATACTCATCGTTGTTATCGTATGCAATTCAATTCATTGCGATGCACAAACGTGCCGGTATCGTTTAAGTGGTATCGTAACTGATAATCACCGTCACCCGGTATCGGGTGCTGTTATCACTGTTATGCCCGACTCCTCGAAAGGAGGGGTGACGGATACAGGAGGTGTGTTCAGCATAGATAATATATGTGCAGGGCATGCGTTCCTCGTCTGTAACGCATTTGGCTACACTACAGCGACTGCTCACATAGATATATCAGGTAACAGCGATGTGCGGTTTACGCTATCGGCAGACAATAACCAGTTGCACGAGATCGTAGTAAATGGCATAAGATTGCAGGAGCTACATACCGTGGCGCATACCGAACTGCAGGGGCTGGCGCTATTGCATACCAGAGGCGGTTCGCTGGGTGATGTACTCAAAGAACTGCCGGGTTTGAATGCAATTCAGACCGGCCCGGCAATATCAAAACCGGTGATACATGGTATGCACAGTAACAGGGTGCTTATACTGAACAACGGTACCCGGCAGGAAGGGCAGCAATGGGGTTCGGAGCATGCACCTGAAATAGACCCGTTCATAGCAAATAACATAACTGTAGTGAAAGGAGCCGCAAGTGTACGGTACGGATCAGATGCGATAGGCGGGGTAGTACTGCTGGCACCGGACCCGTTGCCATCAGCAGCAGGTATCACAGGTGATATTTATGCAGTAGGTGCAACGAATGGCAGAATGGGCACAGGGTCTGCATCGCTGCAGGGGGCGTTTGGCAAAAAACTGCAGGGCCTCGCATGGCGCGTACAGGGTACTATGAAACGTGCAGGCAATTTCAAAACATCTTCGTATTATTTGAAGAATACGGGAGTAAAAGAAGGAGATGCGTCTGCTTCTGTAGGATATAAAAGAGGCAGATTGAATGCGCTGATCTACTACAGCCTGTTCACCACCCGCAATGGTATCTTTGAAGGGTCTCATGTAGGCAACCTGGCCGACTTGTATGCTGCATTCAGCAGGCCGGGCACCGCATCGAATTTTTCTTACGATTTTGGCAGGAGTTACCAGCAGGTATATCATGACCTGGTAAAGGGTAGCGTGAACTATAGGTTTGCCAATGAAAGCAAGCTGGAGCTAAATGTAGCGAGACAAAAAGACCTGCGTGAAGAATACGATCTTTCACTGCCATATACCACTAATACTGAATTGTTGAAGAAACCGCAGGTAAGTTTTCAGTTGATAACACACAGTGCTGATGTAGCTTATGTACAGCATCCTAAAAACAACTTCTCAGGCAGTACAGGCATAACAGGCAGCACCCAGGGCAATGTGTTTAAAGGTATCAGGTACCTGATACCCAATTTCAGAAACTATACAGCCGGTGCATATGCTATTGAGCGGTACAGCTATAAGAAGTTTGTGCTGGAGGCAGGCGTAAGGTATGATTACAGGTGGCAGCGGGTTTACCAACTGGATCCTAAAACTCTGGTGCCATTTAATACTACCTACGAATACAAAAATGCTACAGCAACCATAGGCGGCATATACAGGCTGAATGAACACTTTTCTGTAAACCTGAATACAGGTACTGCATGGCGCGCACCTTCAATCAATGAAATGTATATTCACGGCATACACTTCAGCGATGCCAGTTACCAGGATGGTGATTCTACTTTGCAGTCTGAAAGGTCGTGGAATACAAGTTTGTCCACGTCGTATCAAAGCAAAAAACTGCGTGTATCGGCTGATGTGTACTACAATAATATCAGCAACTATATTTACGAAAAGCCGCAGTTACAGCCTGTAACCCTGATCAGCGGCACTTATCCCGCTTTTGTGTTCACACAGGATAATGTAACCATCAACGGGCTGGATGTGTCTGCACAGTATGACCTACTGAAATACGTTACGCTACAGTCTAAGGCTACAATAGTAAGAGGGTATAATCATTCGTTGAAGGATCACCTCATCTATATGCCGGCAGACAGGTATGAAAATGGTGTGGCTTTCAGCCTTCATAAAATAAGGTTGCTGGAAGAGCCTTATATATCTTTACAGAATGTGAGCACGCTACGGCAGAGCAGGGTGCCGCCAAACGGTGATTATGTGCCGCCGCCGGCAGGGTATAGTATATTTAATGCCGTGATTGGTTGCTCTGTACCGATCAATAAAAGCAACCTGCACATTGATCTTTCCGTGAATAATTTTACCAATGTTGCCTACCGCGATTACCTGGACAGGTTCAGGTATTATGCAGACCAACTGGGCATCAATTTTATGATCAGAACAAAATTCTCATTTTAAACAATTTAAAAACTACAAATATGAAACACATAATTAAATCAGCTTTATTTTTCTCTTTAGTCATGCTCGGATCCAACGGATGCAAGAAGGATGAAACAACCGTGACCCCACCGCCACCAGATAATGAATATTTATCTACTGTGAAACTGGTTGCGATAAACACCGCGGATTCTTCTGATATACATACTGCTAGATGGGTGCAACTTGATCCCACAGGATTGCCGGATACGTCATTTGCCAAACTGACCTTAAAGAAGAATGCGACCTACAATGTATCGGTCTATTTTGAGGACGAGACGAAGAACCCTGTAGAAAGTATTACCAACGAAGTGAGAGACCGCGCCAATTATCACCTAATCTGTTTTGATGTGGCATCAGGTCTAACACTTACCGTTCAGCGTACCGACCACGATACGAATGTGCCGGCTTTAGAGCTTGGTCTTACCAACCTGTTCACCACAGGCAATATAAGTACGGGTAAGTTAGGAGTGTCGTTGCATCATCAGCCAAACATTAAGAATGGCAATTGCAATATCGGCTCAACAGATGTAGATGTAGATTTTACTGTGGACATACAGTAAATTTAATATTTTTAATATAAAATATTAGACAATATTTAAAACGGACAATTGATATCAATTGTCCGTTTTATTTTATAATATAACAGGCAATTTCAAAGATATTTACGTTAAAACCCAAGTATTTGGGCAGGTTACACGTCTTTAAATAAGACCTGCTTAGAACCGGTGTATTTATTATGGTGCGGAGGGTCAAAAAATTTTGAAAATGATTGTTTAAATTTTATCTTTGGAACTTTATAACTAACCAGCAAATGAAAAAAACTTATTTTTTATTATTTATCGCAATTGCTTGTTTTGCAGGCAAAAGTAACGCACAGGTAGTACACCCATGCGGCACTGATGAAATGCATAAACAATTTAAGGAGAATAACCCCCAGATAGCGCTTTATGAGAAACAGCTGAATGAAAGCATTCAGACGTATATCAGCAGCCAGTCAAACAGGGTAAATCATTTAGGTAAAAAAACAGAATCAGTACATAACGACACTGATTATTATGATATTCCTGTAGTAGTGCACATCATGCATAATTACGGTCCTGAACTGGTTGCGGACAATAAAGTATACTCACTGATAACAGAAATGAATAATTTCTATTCACTTAACTACAATTACAGTGCAGTTATAACAAGGTTCAAAAAGTATGTTGGTAATGCAAAGTTCAGGTTCCACCTGGCTACCAAAGACCCTAACGGAAATCCTACAAAGGGTATTACACATGAAATGACCTATCTTACCTATGGTGGCGACGAGCAAACCAAAATGGGCCAATGGCCTCCTACCAGCTATGTAAACATCTGGTTTGAATCAGTAATAGGCCGTGCAACAACGGGTGGTATCATTGCTGCTTATGCGGTATTCCCATCTACTGCTGCTGCAAATCCTTATACAGATGGTATCATCGGTAACTACAACTTTATCAATGATGGTTCATCTACAGGTGGTGGTACTATAGACCATGAAATGGGCCATATACTGAACCTTGCACACACTTTCGGTGCATCGAGTGCAGTAGATGATAACAAATCAGGATCATGTACTGATGATGACGGAGTTGATGATACCCCGCCTACATCAGGTAATTTTGGTGGTTGTACTTTATATGATTCAGTTTGTGCTACAAATTACTTCAAGGTCTATCCCAGCTCTGTACCGGGAATCGATTCTTTAGAGAACTACCCTGATACTGCAAATGAGCAGAACATCATGAACTATGCTGATTGTAAGGTGATGCTTACAAAAGGACAGGTTTGGCGTATGCGTGCTACACTGAACAGTGATATAGGTGGCAGAAATAATCTTTGGGACAGCTCAAACCTTGTATATACAGGTGCACTTGCTCCTTTGCCTGATATGAAACCTATTCCTGATTTTGTGATCAATCCTACATCCGGCAACACTGACCGTAACAACTACAGAGAGCGCTTACTGTTGTTCACATTCCCTAATTCTACAGTAAGGTTTTTGAATACCAGCTGGAGAGATACAATACAAAGCGTGGAGTGGACATTTACACACGGACCAACAAATCCAAGCTCAAATAATACTGCATCTGTCAACAATGCATTCAGTGAGCCGGGATGGGTACCACTGACCATGAAAGTAACAGGTAACAACAGCGGAGATACTACCGTGACATGGGAACATGCACTTTTCGTATCTGATATCAATGCTACATCACCAACCAACTACTACCAGGAATTTAATGGTGCCGATGTTGATAAATGGCCTATGTTCAATTATTATAACAATGGGTTCAAATGGAAATTGAATACTTCAGTAGGTTATTATGATAACTTCTCTATTCAGTATCAGGGTTATGATACACGTTTAGATCCTTCAATATTCGCTTATCCTCGTACAGGATCTCCGAAAGGGGACTTTGATGATTTCTTCTCTGTTCCTTTTGATCTGACAAGCTTTGGTGGCGGTAATTGCAACATGAACTTCTTTATGTCTGCAGCATCACGTTCTACATTGTCATTGAGCATTAATGATACGCTGGAAATTGCATATGCTACTAAAACCAGCACAGGTGCTATATCTGCATGGACCACTATTGCCAAGATCGGTAAAAGCGACCTTGTAAATAAAGGAGTCGTACCGGGCGAATACACACCACAGTTCATGAGTGACTGGAAGGAAAAGAGCGTAGTTATACCAACAGGTGCAAGAACAGGTTACACAGTATTCCGCTATCGCTACAGGCCAGGCGTTGGTGCTGATGGCATCTATAGCAGCGGTAACAACCTGTTCCTTGACAGGATCAACTTCAGCACTTTCCCGGCGAGCGTTGCAAACGTGAAAATGGATGATAAGACTGTATTGGTTGTTCCTAACCCAACTAACGGTGATGCTTATGTAGTACTTAAGGATGTAAACAGCAATTCAGCTAATATCGTAGTAACTGATATTACCGGTAAAGTTGTGTACACTGCATCAGAAGCAATATCTGGCAACGAAGCACGTATACTGATACCTGCAACTGCAATAGCAGTGAAAGGCATCTACATGGTTCAGACCGTAACCGGCAGCCAGGTAAATACGCAGAAACTGGTTACTTATTAATCAATGGCTTTAAATTAATAAAGCGGCTGTACCGATGGTGCAGCCGCTTTTGTTTTAGGGAGGTCAAAGCAAAGATTTGGCTTACTTTTTTATTTCTTTTGAATGTATTTGCGTTTATCTTTGTTGTAAATGAATTAGCTGATGGAGTCAATGAATATAGTATCGCTCAAGGATGCCAATATATACCAGGGAAGCAGCCTTGTGCTCAATAATGTGAACCTTGATGTAGATAAAGGCGAGTTCATTTATATGATAGGTAAGACAGGCAGTGGTAAATCGAGCCTGCTGAAGACCATGTATGGCGACCTGTACCTGAAAGAAGGAGAGGGCAATGTAGCCGGTTTTGACCTGAAGGAACTGACATGGCAGAAGATACCGCTATTGAGAAGAAACCTGGGCATTGTGTTCCAGGATTTCAGGCTGCTGAGTGACCGTGATGTGTACCATAACCTGGAGTTTGTACTGAAGGCCACCGGCTGGAAAGACAAGGCCCTGATGAAAGAAAAGATAGAGAATGTATTATCTAAGGTTGGGTTGAAGAACAGTGGTTCTAAAATGCCACATGAAATGTCGGGCGGGGAGCAGCAGCGTGTGGATATAGCACGTGCCTTGCTGAATAACCCGAAACTGATACTTGCCGATGAACCTACCGGTAACCTGGATCCGGATACAACTGATGAGATCATGCAACTACTGTTCAATATCTGCCGTGACTACCAGACCGCATTCATCATGGCCACACACGACTATACCATCATACAGAAATACCCGGCAAGGGTAGTTCGTATAGAGCATGGTGTGGTGCGCGAGATAAGCGCAGCAGGAGTGTAAATTTCCTACTTTTTACTGATTAGCTTATAGAAATGCTTGCCAAGGCTTGACGCCCAAAGTACAGGCAACAATAGAAGAAATATTGGGTTTAGCTTTACCAGCCTGCTATACGCCCTTAGTTCACCTTTACGCATCTTCCACCGCTGCTCACTGATACCTCCCGGCGATGTATAGGGCCTGAATATCTGTGTAAGCGGAATGTCTATGAAGTACAACTTATGCTTATAGCCTATACGCAGCCAAAGGTCGTAATCTTCGGTGTAGCGCATAGATGGTTCGAAGCGGAACGAAGGATCGTTGCGGATGATGGCGCATGACGTGGCTATAAGGTTACCGGGCAACAACTTCACAAACGGCAGCTTGTATACCACTACTCTTTCTGGCAGGCGCTTGGCCATAATGTTTTCCTGTGTATAAGGATGGTAGAACAAACTCAGCCCCGGATTGGCAGTGAGTATGGTATTGAGCAGCATCAGCTTATCCCTGTGCCAGATGTCATCAGCATCAAGGAATGCGATGTATTGGCCGGTAGCTACATCCATACCTGCATTGCGGGTAGCAGAGCTGCCGGAATTATTAATCTTCTCTATGTACTTTACTTTATCGCCGTAAGTGGTGGTTATGATCTCCTTTGTGCGGTCCTTGCTGGCATCGTCTATCACTATGATTTCGCAGGCAGGGTATGATTGTGCCAGTACCGAGTCGAGTGCCCGGGCTATGGTCTCCGCACCGTTGTACACGGGTATAATGACGCTGAACTGTATGCCTGTATCACTGCTCATCGGTAAGTTGTTTATAGATAGCCAGTAATTTCTTTTCTTCTTCCTGCCAGCAGTATTGCTCACGGGCAGCAAGGCAGTTTTGCTGCAGCTTGTTGTAGTAAGCGTCGTCAGTCAACATAAGGTTGAGTGCTGCAGCTATACTTTCGGGTGTAGGGTTTGCTATCAGCGATGCAACCTCGTACTGAGCGTTGATTCGCTCATACTCCGGGTACTGTATGCATAACTGCGGCACGCCGTAGTGCATATAATCAAAGAACCTGTTGGCCAGGGACAGCCTGTTGCTGAGGCTCGTATCTTCAAACAGGGTGATGCCTATGTATGCCTTTGCTGTGTAATCGGTAAGCTGTGCGGGCGGTACATATCCTTTGAAAATTACCTTATCGGTAACGCCATGTTCCATTGCCAATGCCTGTGCCTCTGCATAAAAATTACCCTCGCCGCATACTACCAGTTTAGTGTCTATATACTTCATGGCAGGTATCAGTTGCTCAAAGCACCGACCCACGTTTACCCATCCCTGGTACAGTATATAGCGTTCCTTCTTTTCTGTGAGCTGCAATGGCTTCAGTATGGTGGCATTGCGTACCACGCCGTAATTAACGCCATATAGCTTCCTGAATTCATCTGGGGTACTGTATGCCTGCCTATCCACAGCCACATTTGATGTACAGACGGCCTGCTGATCACTTCCTTCAGCTCAGTAAATATCTCATGGGCATCATACACCCTTTTTTTGCCTCCAAGTACCGATGCATAATATACAGGCAGAATGGTATCAAGGTCTATGGCACAAAGCACATCTGCCTTGCGGAATAGCAGGAAGAAGAAAAGGTTGAACCAATAGTGCGCATACATGAGTTTGCCTTGCTCTGCTATTATTGGCAGCCGTACCTGCTTAAAGGGCTGCTGTACCAGCGGCTTACTGTTCTTCCTTTTGAAACCTACCAGCGTGACGTCGTACCCGGCCCTAGACAGCGATGTACAGATACGTATCATGCGCTGATCATAGTTCAGGTCGTTGGTAACAGTACAGACTATCCTTACAGGTTTCATTAACGGGGCAAAAGTAAGGCAAATGATTTTAGTGCTGTTGCAAAATTGCGTATTTATGATTATTTTTAGTAATTTATATAAGCGATTGATTATTAATTATGTATAATTATACTTAATGCGAAAATTCGGTATTTATACTGAGTTTTTGCATTGAAAATCAGTATATATTTACATGTGAAAGTATTTGTTACGAAAATTAATTGCTATGTATAAATCTACCCTATCTGTATTACTTATTATTTCTTCCTTACTATACACCTCACGCGTGTATTCACAGGCACCTGTCACTACATCAGTGATCGGTTGTTATACATGCGGCGGCACACCGGTTATGTGGGAGGGTGTGGATGCCAAAAACGCATGGCTATTTGGTGCAAGCGGTGTAGCGGTTGATAATGCAGACAATGTATATGTAAGTGACAGATCGCTGCCTAAAATAAGAAAAGCAGATGCGGCCACGGGTAAGATATATACTATAGCTGGTACCGGTGCAGTAGGGTTTGCCGGAGATGGCGGGCCTGCACTCGCTGCTGAATTTGATGAACCGCGCGCAATCTGTCTTGACAAATACAAAAACGTATATGTTGTAGATGCAGGCAACAAAAGGATACGGAAAATTGATGCAGCTACAGGCGACATAAACACAATAGCAGGTGGGGGATCGTCTACCGCAGATGGAGTGCCGGCGGTAAATGCCGATATAGGCACTGCAAAATGTGTTGCAGTTGACTCAAGTGGTACTGTATACATAGCTGACGGATCAGGTAGGGTAAGAGTTGTAGACCCTGCCACAGGGCTGATCACTACACTTACAGGTGTATCTGCATCCTGGCTTGTGATCGATCCTTCACAGAATCTCTATTTTTCTCTTTCCGGACTAATACAAAAAAGAGATGTAACCGGAACAATAACTCCGATAGCCGGTGGCGGAACTTCAACTATGGATTATATACCTGCCCTAACAGCAAATTTAGGTGGTGATTATTTTAGTGTGGATGCAGC
>CAYZKL010000027.1:1204-21369 GCA_964478855.1 uncultured Flavipsychrobacter sp. | reverse complement strand
GATATACGTAAAGTAGATGTAACCACAGGACTGATCAATATATTAGGAGGCTGCGGTGGTTCATTTGATGATGAGGTACCTACAATGGCTGCCTATGCCAGGAATTATCTGTTTTGCACAGACAGGCATGGTAACCTTTTCTATTCCGATTCAATTTCCACGGTAAGAAAGATATACCTGAGTTATGACCCGGCACTTTTCAATAGCTATTTTTCAGATAGCTTTAATGTGCTGATCAATAGGTATTGTGAAGGGCCTATAATAACCATAAATGCTGTTAGTTATTATCCGGGTTTAAATTGTAAAGTATATTTTGGTGATGGGCAAAACGCGACCTTTCCTATACTGGTTAACTGCCCTGGATCCGGCGGCTATGTAACATTTCCCCACTTTTATGCTTATTCCGGAACATATACCATGAAGTTTGTCTTGTGCAATGGCAGTACCCCTCTTGATTCGATACAGGCAACTTACAACTATGCTTTATGCAATTCTATTCTGGTAAACAATTATGTAGATATTGATGGAAATTGTGTAAATGATGCAAATGACATTGATATAATAAAACCTGCAATTACGCAGATCGATTCAAATGGGTTAACAATTGATTCAATATCATCTATTTCCGGTTTCTATTACAGCGCTTATGGATTATCAGGAGATATATATATATATACGATTCGGTCGTTACCACCGATCTATAGTTTGCTGTGCCCCTTATCAGGTGTATTATTTGATACACTAAATTCAGGATCAGCCTATAATAATAGAAAAATGGATTTTGGAGTAGCTTGTTCAGCCAGTAGTTTCGATCTTTCCATCGAAGCAATAACAATTAGATGTGCTGCTGTTCGACAATTCGTAGGTATTTATGCAGCAAATAATAGTTGCATATCGATACCGGCCACTATTACTGTCACGGCAAGCCCGAAATATACCGGAACTCAACAAACCTGGAATATTTCACCTTTCCCTAAATTGGTTTCTTATAATAATATTGTGATCTTTGGTTCTTCGTCACCTCTTTCTATAGGCGATACGGTACATACTCATATAAGTATTACTCCTATTTCGGGAGATATTAACCCTGTTGACAATAACTATCTAAGTATTGATACAGTAAGAGCAAGCCACGATCCTAATATCATAACTGTAAATCCGGCTGGTTATATTCCCGCAGGCACCTTGCTTGAATATACGATAGAGTTTGAGAATACAGGAAACGATACGGCATTTAACATTTACGTGTTGGATACACTGTCTGAACATGTAGCCTTTGAGTCGTTCAAAGTGCTTTCCGCATCTGCTAAGATGATCACCACAAAAGCTAAGATGGGTGCTTACAATGTGCTGAAATTCGATTTTCCCGGTATCAATTTGTTGGACAGTTCACATCACGACCTGTGTCATGGCATGCTGAAATATACCATCAGGGCAAAAACTGACTTGCCATTTGGCACGCTCATACATAACAGTGCGTCCATCTATTTTGATTACAATGAACCGGTAAAAACAAATACTGTAACCAACATCATAGGGATACCTACTGCTGTTGCTGAAGTCGCCAATGAGCCTGTTGTAGTGATTTACCCGAACCCTGCAAACAATGAGCTGACCATTACTGCCGATAAGCAATACACATCATACACGGTCACTAATACTATGGGCCAGGAAATAATGGAGCACCCGATCAATGCATCACAAACCAAAGTGAATATTAAGGCATTGCCGGCAGGCCTGTATTACATTAGCCTGAAAGGTGAGCTGGGTAGTACTGTAAGGAAGTTTGTAAAGCTATAATCTTAAAATGAATCAAAATTCAATAAGGAACATCAAGGAGTAAGACAGGGTCAATTGAAAAAAGCAGACAATGCGCGGACTGAGTCGAAAGCTGAAAAAATATTTGATTCTATTATGTCGATCAACACTTATAAAACACCAAGCTATATGCGAAAGTCTATTTTACCTTATTTGCTTTTCATAGTTGCATTGCTGAGCAGCAATTCCAGTCTATTTGCCCAGGCGGGAATAATCAATACAATTGCAGGTGGCGGTACCAGTACATTGGATGGCGTACCGGCCACCGCTGCTAATGTTGATTTTGTTTGGGGTATTGTGGCTGATAAGTTAGGGAATTACTATTTCAGCAACCCGGGTACAAGGAAAGTATACCAAGTGTCATCAACCGGTATTATTAAAACATTTGCAGGTAGTGGCACTCCCACCTATAGCGGTGATAATGGCCCTGCTATAGCCGCCGGTATCAATCCGCTAGGAGGCAGATATGGTAAAGGAGGCATGGCAATAGACAATCTTGATAATGTATATTTTACAGATTTTGACGGAAGAGTAAGGAAAGTATCTCCTGCAGGTATAATTACTACAGTAGCCGGGAATGGCAGCCTGGGTAGTTCCGGTGATGGCGGACCTGCTACAAATGCTCAAATTCAAACCGGCCCCCTTGCAGTGGATCTTACAGGTAATCTTTATATCAATACCGGGATAATCAGGAAAGTAAATACTTCAGGCGTAATTTCTCATTTTGCAGTAGCTACAACATGGGGGTTTAGTGGAGACGGCGGCCCGGCAACTGCGGCCGAGTTTAAAAATGCCACAGGCATGGCATTTGACAGGGCAGGGAACCTATATATAGCTGATAGTGGTAACGGGCGTATCAGAATGGTAGATAATGCCGGTATCATTACAACAGTGGCCGGCAACGGTGCCGGCGGATCAACCGGGGATGGAGGTCTAGCTATTCGTGCCTCTATAGATGGCCCCTGTTCTATAGGAATTGACAGTTCTGATAATTTATACATACTGGAAAACAATAAACGTATAAGAAGAGTGAACCGTCATGGTATTATCACAACGGTGGCTGGAACCGGTATTTCCGGATTTTCCGGTGATGGTCAACCCGCATTCCTGGCGCGAATTAGTCCCCAGGGATCAGCATCTATAAATGTAGTTAACGATATTCTTTATTTAGCCGATGGTATGAACATGCGGGTTAGGGAGGTAAAATTGCAACCTTCAATATTATCAGATAGTTTTGGTGTAGACCTGACCACAGATTGCAGCGGATTCCAGTTTTATCTTCAAACTAAAACATACCAGCCTTCATACACTATAAAGACCTATTATGGAGACGGTTCGTCGGATTCGACAAGTCTGACCAACTTCGGCAGTATAGGTTATGCTGTGATACATCATTCCTATGCGGCTTCAGGTACCTATACCATTAAGCATATACTACGTAACGGAACGATGGTATATGACTCACTAATATATCCGTATCAATACCGCCTTTGTAACATTATTCCGGTAAAATATTATTACGATCTCGATCACGACTGTAATTATATTGGTGCAGTTGACCGGTTCAATTGTTATCCACTCCTGACTGAGGTTGATTCAAACGGGATAGTGATAGATACGATTTCCACTTTGGCCGGATACAATTTCACTGCTTATGGTAATGCAGGTGATATATTCAGATTCAAGGTTCTGTCTAACCCTCCGCTAATGCCTACTATTTGCCCCACAGGTTCTATAATTGCTGATACATTGAGGTCCGGAATAAATGTAGATAGTGCGAAATTCTTCGGATTTGCCTGTACTCCGAGTTCAAGTTATGACCTCCAGATATCTGCTAATATAAGAGCCACTGATATAAGGCATCAAAGTGGCAAGATCCATGTGCGCAATAATTCCTGTTTGCCAAACGCTGCAACTGTTCGGCTCACATTTAGTCCTAAATATCAATTTGCAAGTGCTTCCCCGACTCCCGCATATGCTGTGGGTAATGTAGTGGCATGGACCATAGGGTTTGCAGCTACACCGGAGAGCCATAATATCTCGTATCTTTTATATAATAACACGACAACCGGGCTGCTTACAGTTAATGATACTGTTCATTCTGATTTTGAAATTCTGCCCAATGCCGGAGATATAAATACTGCAAATAACTTCTATATAAGCAGGGATACTGTACTTGCATCCTGCGATCCAAATGAAATAAGAGTGATACCAGAGGGGTATATAGCTGCAGGTACTGAGCTGGAGTATTCTATTCATTTTGAGAATACCGGCACCGCACAGGCATATAACATTTATGTGATGGACACACTTTCTGATTTCCTGGATATTTCATCTTTAAGATTAGTGATGTCATCACACACAATGAACATGACCAAGATATTCGACAATTTTGCGCATAATATTTTAAGATTTGATTTCCCGGATATTAATCTCCCGGACAGCTCTAATCATGATGAATGTCACGGAATGTTGCGATATACAATTAAAACAAAGACCGGCTTACCTATGGGTACCCAAATATTCAACCAGGCAGGCATCTTTTTTGATAATAATCCCGTAGTAATGACAAACACGGTAGAAGATATCATACATATACCTGCATCGGTACCCGACGTAAAATATAGTCATGGGAATAATGCTCCGGCAGTACATGTTTTTCCGAATCCCGTATCAGATGAGTTGACAATAGAAATGGAAAAAGGTGCTTACAATTCTTTTATATTGTTCAATACTATCGGACAGCAAATGATGCAAGACTTCATCAATACACCACAAACCAAAGTGAACATAAAGGCAATACCGGCAGGCCTGTATTACATTAGCCTGAAAGGTGAGCAGGGTAGTACTGTAAGGAAGTTTGTAAAATTGTAATAGTTGGTATCCCCTAAAATAACAATGGCTGCTTCCACAAGCAGCCATTGTTATTTATGATCGTATGACCTATTATTTTTCATCCCAGTCTAACGGGCGGTCAGCACCTTTGTTTTCCTTTTTAGGCTTGGCCACTTCATTTACGTGAGTGCCTATGGCATCGTTGCTTTTAGCGGGTACATCAGTTCTGAAAGTGTGCGTGCTCGTTCGCGGGGCATTCATGGCTTCGGGCTTGCTTACCGGCTGTGGTGCTTTTACCGGGTTTGGCGGCGTTGCCTTATCTGCCGGCATTATATAGCCCGGGCGGTGCATCTTTATTTCATCATTGTGTGTCCTTGTTACCATATTGGCAGTATGGCTGATGCGAAACACTTCAACAGGTTTGTGCGTCACTTCCTCTACCTGTTTCTGGCGTGGGCCTTGTATATAAACTGTATTCTTTACCTTATAAACATTGCTTATCGTGTCTGAATTTTTCAGCAGTTCTTTGTTGTTGCGCGGGCCAGCCCAGTAGCGGTAGTGGCTGCTGCTGTGAATGTACTTTGCAGGTATGAACACCCACCAGTCTGTAGGGCAGCTATATACCGACCTGAATGTGTAGGCAGGAGTGAGTGGCGCCCATCCGAAGTGGTCGTCACCGCTGCGCCAGCTAACCCATGCCGGTCCCCAGCTGCTGCCGGGTACCCATAGCCAGCCATAGTAGCCGTCATAGGTCCAGCGGCCATAATGGAAACAGGCCCATCCCCACGGATAGTCAGATATCCAGGTATTGCCATAGTTGGTCATTACCCACCTTCCATTGGTATAGTACGGGCGAAAGTCGTCTTCCACATCGGGCAGGAACACAAAACCCAACTTGGGGTCTTCGATCCACTGACCGTAAGGAGCCAGGTTGTCGTAAAATTCGGTATAGGTGACCGGTGCATAATCTGCCTGAGCTATCGCGTTAGTAGCAGCTACGCAGGTGATGAACAGCAAGCAGAGTGATAATATGCCGGACCTGTATGTGAATGTCGATCTCATTCTTTTTAGAATATTATAAAGCTTAGTATGTGAAATAAAAGGATGGTAAAACTCAAAAAAGGCAAGAAGCCATGCTTCCTGCCCTTAAGTAAAGAGATTATGATCAGCGTGGGCTGTAGCCACTGCCATGATTATGACGCCTATGGTAGTCGTGCCCGGTATAGTGGTGCGGGCGATAGTAGCCACTGCCATATTTATGCCTGTAGCGTGGTCCGCCGCCCGACACTACCGCAAGGCAGGATGAGAAGCTGAGCGCTATTAAGAATACCAGGAGGACATTTTTCAATTTGTTCATGATATGTGTATGATTTTAAAGACCAAGTAGCATGGATGCTTAATGAGGTAAAAATAAGATTATTAGCGTGAAAATGGAATAATGCCTCACAGATTACATGAAAAAGGCAGGAATTGCTTCCTGCCCTACATTTATCTTACCTGGTAAACCCGGTGCCGATCGTGGCCGCGCCCATTTCCTTGTCCGCGGTAGTGATGGCCGCCTCCGCCATGGTAGTGCCTGTCGTACCCGCGATAGTATGCGCCCCTGCCATACCGGTATCCTCTGCCTCCGTCATGCACAGCTACCACACACGATGCGAAGCTGATCGTTATCAATATAAGGAGCATTGCGCTTTTCAGTTTATTCATAACATTATTTTCGGTAAAGAATACAGAAAGTATGCCACAATGGGCGCTGTTTGTTAAAGGAAAGAGAATATGTATTTTGGTAAAAAACCTCTTTCATTTATCGTATACACATACTATCTTTGCAGCACTTAAAAAAAAGTAAAGATGCCTAAATTAGTAAAACCTACAGGTAAACAGAAATCAATACTTGCACTGCATACGGTAATATTTGCCATTGCTACGGTTGCTTCTATGCTGATGTATGATCCGCACAATGGCCAGTGGGCTTACCCTTGGCCGGCATGGACCATTGCTGCATGGGCGCTTACATTGCTTGGTCATTTCTGCGTGGTATATACAAGCACGGAAGATCCGGGCTATGATACTTACCGCAAACAGCAGGGCTACGACGCATAATCAATATTTTCAGATCCGGATATTACATGCCCCGTTTGCACCTGCAAATGGGGCATTGTCTTTAAGATATGCCCATAAGCTATATGAAGGTGAAATGTGTTTTTGCCTTAACTTTGCAGCATATCCCGTTATAGCACTTTGTGCAAGCATTCAATTCTATGAAAAAGAAGCAGATCGTATTACTGTTGTTGGTTATGGTGGGCATTGCTGTAATAGTTACCGCATTTGGCGATATCAGCAGCTATGTGACCTTTACATCGGCCTCAGAAAAGCCGGGTAAGAAGTTTTACGTGATAGGGTATCTGCAGAAGGATAAAGACATGATCTATGATCCCAAGGTTGATGCGAACCACTTTACATTTTACGCGAAGGATAAGCAGGGCAAGGTGAATAAGGTGATCTTTAATGGTGAAAAGCCAAGGGATATAGAAAAGTCGGAGCAACTGGTGATGATGGGATACTATGAAGGCGATGTTTTCCGCTGCTCCCGGATACAGATGAAATGCCCGTCGAAGTATAAGAAGGATATGGTGGCAGAGGGCAAGGATAGCTAAGATCATACATTGAAGAATGCGGATATTAAACGTATCCGCATTCTTTTTGAAATATACTTTTAAAACAGCATGGCTACACAGTTCATAGGAGAGCATCTGATGCCCGGGCAACTGGGCCATTTTTTTGTCATTACATCATTTGTAGCGTCCTTATTTAGTGCGTTCAGTTATTTCAGCGCAGCCCGCACTGAGCAGACCGACCCTGTAAAAAGCAGGACGTGGCTCTTGTTTGGCCGTGGCAGCTTTATACTGCACACTGTTTCTGTTATCAGTATTTTTATTGCCCTTTTCTATATTATTGAGAGCCACCTTTTTGAGTACCATTACGCCTGGGAGCACTCATCGAGAGACCTACCTGGCAATTTTCTTTTATCCTGTTTCTGGGAAGGCCAGCAGGGTAGTTTCATGCTCTGGTCGTTCTGGCATTGTGTGCTGGGGCTGGTAGTCATGAAAACTGCAAAGGGGCTGGAGAGCCGAACTATGGCCATTATAGCAATGGTTCAGGTGTTCCTCGGCACTATGATACTTGGCTTCTACTTGGGCCAGGATATACAGGTAGGTAATACCCCATTCATGCTGCTAAGAAATGCCATGCAGAACGCACCCATCTTCGCAATGCCCAACTATATGGAAATGGTGCAGGACGGTAACGGCCTGAACGTACTGCTGCAGAACTACTGGATGGTGATACATCCCCCGGTACTGTTCCTTGGTTTTGCCAGCACACTTATACCATTTGCTTTCTGTATAGCTGCCCTGTGGAAAGGCGACTATCAATCATTTATCAAACCTACTATTGCCTGGTCATTGTTCAATGGTGCGGTACTGGGTACCGGCATTATGATGGGTGGTGCCTGGGCCTATGAGTCGCTCAACTTTGGTGGCTACTGGGCTTGGGATCCGGTAGAGAATGCATCACTGGTGCCATGGCTTACGCTTATAGCTGGCCTGCACACCTTATTGATCTACAGGAGCACCGGCAGGGCATTATCGCTTACGCTGGTATTGCTGCTGCTTACACACCTGCTAGTGTGGTATTCTACCTTTCTTACCCGTACGGGCATATTGGGCGATACATCAGTACATGCATTTACAGGTGATGGCAAGGCACTCACTT
Organism: uncultured Flavipsychrobacter sp.; assembly: GCA_964478855.1. Taxonomy (GTDB): domain Bacteria; phylum Bacteroidota; class Bacteroidia; order Chitinophagales; family Chitinophagaceae; genus Nemorincola. The sequence goes on along the minus strand of CAYZKL010000027.1, from coordinate 12,942 downwards.
ATCACCTGCTTATAGTTATTGGCGTACTGCTGATACTAGTCAAGTGGTTACTGATAAAACGCTGGAAGGGTATACCAAGAATAAAGACCGAAGAAGAAACATTGTCACGTGAGTTCTGGATGTTCATTGGTTCAGTTATCCTATTCCTTGCTTCTATCCAGATCATACTTACTACATCTATACCGGTGTGGGCACCGCTTGCCAAATGGATCACCGGTAAGGACTTTGCCCCACCTACGGACCCTATAGTGCATTATAACAATATACAGGTTTGGGTTGCTATCATTCTGGGCCTGTTTACCGCAGCGGTAATGTACATGAAGTACAAGAACACGGGCGCAGCACAGTTAGCAAAACGTCTTGGTATCACGGCCATCATAGCACTGGCGATGACAGTGCTGATAGCCATTGGTCAGAAGATCAATACATGGCAGTATGATATTATGCTGTTCACATCCTGTTACAGCATTGTAGCTAATCTCTATTACGGTATAGCTGTACAGAAACTGAAGCTGAGAAAACTGGGGCCGTCTGTCGGCCACCTTGGCTTTGGGTTAGTATTGCTGGGTATCCTTCTGTCGTCTTATAATAAGCATGCAATATCCATCAGTACCACAGGTGTAAGTATGGATTTTGGCAAAAAGACCGCACAGGAAAACGCAAAGGAGAGCAATGAGAACATGATGCTGTTTCACGGTATACCTGTAGCCATGGGCGACTACTGGGCTACCTATGCGGGCGACAGTGCTGTGGATGGTAAAGATAAAAGGGTGTACTACAGGGTCAATTTTGAAAGAAAGGATACTGCCACTAACAAGGTGCTGGAGGAATTTACATTATATCCTGATGCGTTCATTAACCCCAAAGGCCAGCAGGGACTCAGTTCCAATCCGTCTACCAAACATTACTGGAACAAGGACATTTTCACCTACGTAAATGGTACTTCTAATAAGAGCGTATCGGATACCAGCACTTACCAGAGCCATATGCTCACCAATGAGGGTGATACGATATTCCTGTTCAGGGGCTACCTTGTATATGGCGGACTGAGCCGTGATATCAGCGATAGCAGGTATGTACCTGTGGAAGGGGATATAGCCGTAAAAGCCAAACTAACTTATTTCGACCTGAATGGCCCGGTACAGGGGCTAAACCCGTTATATATACTCCGGGATAAGAAATACCTGGTATTTATGGAGGACAGTGTTAAGTCAGCTGGTATCTATGCCCGGTTCAATAACCTGATCGTAAAGACACAGGACACAGCAACAGCGGAGATAATGGTACGCCAGACGGCACCTGAGGACGATTATATAGTGCTGAAAGCACTCGTATTCCCGTACATCAATGTACTGTGGCTGGGTATTATCATTATGGTTCTCGGGTTCTTCATCAGCCTTGGCGACCTCATCAGTCGTAATGGGGATAAATAAGAATGTAAAATCACCTGTATATTACCCCTTTTTTTTGCTGTTTGTAAAATTTACATTAATTTTATCTTTGTTAAGTAACGGCAAATATTAATAGATTTTTGTGAAACTGGAATTTTCTGCTTTTGAATCCTTATTAACCTCAAAGGAGCGTATCTATTCATTCTTTTCTTCGGCATCTATGCCGGTTTTACGGGCTGTTCCGTTTAGTTTCCCTAATTGTTATTTCACCTGACCTTTTTATACTATAATTTACTATTTTTATCTTTTTGAAATCATCTGTGTAATTTTATATAAATAATTGAAAATCAACAAAAATGCTTAAAAAATTGTTATTAAGTTCGGTATTTGGCCTGTTGCTTCTGCCTGTATCGAATGTATCTGCGCAGGAGCGTACACCGGTAGAAACCTTTATAGACCAGGTAAAAGAAACCAATCAATTTGTAAATATTGATAATATCTGGCGTTCAGATAAGACATTTGATAAAACAGCATTGCTTCAAAAAGTAGAAAAAGCGGAACCGCTTACTATTGATTACACACTTGTGGCTAACCTGATCAAGCAGAACAAAACAGCCATTAGTCTCGTTGTTCCGGGTATTGGTGGTGGTTTTTACACCATAGATCTGGCACAATACAGCTTTCTTACCAATGATTTCCAGGTACATACTTTAGGCGCTAACAATAAAGATGAAGCTTACAGCTATACTCCCGGTCTTTATTACCAGGGTGTTGTAAATGGTATTCCGGGTTCTGTGGCGGCATTCTCATTCTTCAATAATGAGGTGTATGGTATCTTCTCCATTCCCGGCGAAGGAAACTATACGCTTGTGCCAAACACAATGGTAGGCAACTATTTCGATCACAACACTCATTATGTCTTGTACAATGATGATGATCTGAAAATAAAAGAATTTGCACCTAAATGCAGTGCTGATGAACTTCCTGATCTGAGTTTTAACCCACTGGCAAAGACCACTACCACTGTAAATAATAAAGTTTATAACAATTGTACAGAGATCAGGGTATTCGAAGTAGGCGATTATGCAATTTATAAGACCAAAGGCTTCAATGCTACTAACGTGACCAACTTCATCACTGCACTGTTCAATAACCAGGCTACTGTTTACCGTAACGAAGGGATTCCAATAGTGCTGAAATATGTGCAGGTAAACACGGCTAAAGATAATTACCAAAATATTACAGTAGCTCAGTCAAACAGGTTCCTGGATACGTTTGGTAAAGTAACTCAGAATACACTGCATGGTTGCGATGTAGCATTGCTGGTATCAACCGCATTGAATGGTGGATATGGTGCATTGGGTGGTATAGCATGGCTTAAGTCTATGTGTGCCAGCTACGATCCGTCAAGCCATTTTGGCCCTTATGGTTTTGCCAATATGGACAACAGTGCAGTAGTTAACTTCCCTACCTATAGCTGGAACGTGGAAGTAATAGCGCATGAAATGGGGCATATTATTGGTTCGCCACACACCCATAGGTGTTGCTGGAATCCTCCGGCCAGGGTTACGGCAATTGATGGTTGTTACACTATTGAAGGGTCATGCCCTAATCCGGGTGTGCCATCTACAGCTGTAAAAGGTACGATCATGAGTTATTGCCATCTTGTTTCTTCAGGTATCAACCTGAGCAATGGTTTCGGCCCTCAGCCGGGTGATACAATCAGGCGTTTTATCAGCAATATATTCTCCAGCTCCTGTGGTGCACGTTACAATCCGTCAGCAGTTTCTTCAACGCCAAATAAGACCATATCTGCAAACAGGGAATGTACTGACCTGGTGGGCGGTGTATCTACTACATACTACTGGTATGATGCCAATACTGCCGATCATGCAGATGATACATTGGTACTGATGATCATAAAGAATGGTAACAACATTGGCAACCTGAACAATGCAGGGTTTTCAGTAAGCAGCAGCACTGTTACTGGCTATAGCTCAGGTACAGGTATCTCATTGAGTTTCCCTGCAGGTACTCCATTGCTCAGTGTCAACAACATTGGTATGCGCCGTTTCTGGAAAATAACACCAACCTCGACTCCTACATCTGCTGTAGAGGTTATCTTCCCGTTCCTGCCTACTGATACGTCTGATGTAAATGGTACTGTACCGGGCGTTTTCGGACCGATCGTAAACTATAAGATGTTCAAGGTGAATAACCCGATTGATCCGAATCCGGCAAACAATTTCAGTGGCTCGGTGTCCAGCAACTTCTCTATTTATAAGTATGGTACTACTGCTTCTACTTCAGAGTGGTCTCTTACAACTACAGGAATTACACAGTTTGCCCACATGAAGATGACCAACCTATCCGGTGGCGGTTCAGGTTTCTATTCTTATAAAGCAGCAGGTATAGATAATTTAGGTCTCGATAATTCAGGCATCTCTATTTATCCTAACCCTACCAATAACAGTTGGTATGTATCTATGGATAACAACATAATTGGTGCTTATTACTTCAATTTATACTCTGTAGATGGAAAAGCTGTGAGCATGCAGCAGTTGAAAGCCGGTAATACGGTGACTATCGATGCATCATCTCTTGCTCCGGGTATCTATTATTACCGCATCATAGGTGATAGCAATACATTCACCGGTAGCCTGGTTAGAGAATAATCCTCGGGAAAATTTTTCAATAAAGGGGCTGCTGTTGCAGCCCCTTTTGTTTTGTGATTCAGGCAATAACTACAGCAGAAGAGAAGTGGCTTTCTTCAATTTGTTAAACTCAGCTTATTTGAGGTTTTTAGGGTATCCATGATGGAATAAGAACCACCAATCATGATAAATTGCAGCTATAACTCAGTAAGTAAGTTCGGGTTTAGAAAATGCGGCATCAAAATTGAACTAGAGATAATACGGTACACGATACTTAATACTTTTTTTATTGTAGTGAACCATTGATATTATTTACACTTAAATTATCTCAAAGATGAAAAACTTCAATTCGGTTTTTGCGGCTATTAAAAAAGACTGTTATGAGACCGATGTTAGTAACACTACATGCTATAGCAATTTAGTTAAGTCATTCCAGGGCAAAATTGATAGGCCGGTTCATTTCTACCTCGAAACGTTTCACATCATTGGGCTTATTACGTACAATAAGGAAATGAACAGCATTGCTATTACCACAAAAGGGCACCTGACAAAAGATCTTTCAGAATATGATGAGTAGAGATATTCTTTAGGTTTAATAATCAGAGATCAACTATAAAGAAAGCCCCGCAAATTGCGGGGCTTTCTTGTATTTGGTTCAATCACTTGATTATTCTTCAGCGCCCTGGCCACCACGTGGCACATTCAGGAACTCTTTTACTTTTGGTGCTATTACTTGCATCTTATCGAAGATAGCTTTAGCAGAAGCAGAATCACCTGATTGATACGCGGTGCTTGCCAGTGACTGCATTACCTGGAACTGCTGCCTCACTTCTTCACCCATGCCGGCTTTATTGTCTTCGCTCAGCGATGCTATCCAGTTCACTTCATCCTCCGCATTCCTGATGATCTTGTTCGACAGAGCAACCGCCTTTTGCGTAGCGCCTGCCCTGAAGTAAGATGCAGCGATGAAGTATGCAGTATAGTCGTAAGGATAAGAATGTTCTGTGATGCCTTCCATTACCTTATCCAGCAGTTTTATAGCCTTGTCTTTCTTGCCTTCAGCAGAAAGCTGGTTGGCAATGAATGAACCATTCATACGATAAGTAACAAACTCATGACGGTTAGGTTCATCGAAGTAAACATCATTCCTTTCTGCACCGCCCCATACAAATTTGTTCACATACAGGTCATAGCTCTTATCACTGTTGATGGTACCCAACACCTGCTGGCTCACCTTGATAGGATCGTTGTATTTGAACGGCATCAGGTGATAAACATTACCTTCCAGGTGCAGGAAGTCGCCTGTACCACCATAATCGCCTGTACGCAGGCCTGCGTCAAAGTACAGCGGGCGTTTCCAACCTTCCCTTGCTACTGCAGCTATTATGATCAGTATAGCCAGGTCGCGCTTATAAGCTGTTGACTTAGGATAAGTGAACTTCATATCTGTAGTGATACGGCTGGTATCTTCCGCTTTCACCATACCTCTTTTTACCAGTTCTTCCTTACTCAGCGATTGTGCGAAGAAGTTAGTGGCAGGCAGGTAGTTTACCTGTTCATTGCCCCTCATACCCATGTTTGCAGGGTCTTTGCTGATAATGAAGTTACATATATCCACCAGGCTGAAGTACTTATCAGCAGGTATCTGTGGATTCTTGCTGTATGCAATGATGTTGTGACGGTCACCTATATAATCTTCCTTCTTCCAGATCATTGGTACTGCATCTCCGTCATTGGTACGGTAGTTCAATTGGTCCACGTACCAGTCTATACCCAGCAGGCTGGTGTTGATGATACGCACATCTTTACGGAAACCTTCTACTTCCTGTATATACCACAGTGGGTAGGTCTGGTTATCACCGAATGTGAACAGTACCGCATTTGGCTCACAGCAAGACAGTGTATTAAATGCCACAGCACGTGCCAGTGTTTTCCTGGAGCGGTCATGGTCATCCCATTCTGTTTTTGCCATAAGGGTAGGTACAGCCAGCAGGCAGACTGCCGTTGCTACCAAGGCAGCTGTAGTACTGTTGATAGCCTTTCGGAACCACTGATGCACCATGAGTACGCCAAGGCCTATCCAAATAGCAAATGTGTAGGTACAGCCGGCAAACGCATAGTCACGTTCACGTGGTTGCAGTGGTGGCATATTCAGGTAGATACCGATAGCGGCACCGGTGAAGAAGAACATGGTTAGCACTATGATACCGTCATTCCTGTTCCTGTTGAACTGGAATACCAATCCCAGGATACCCAGGATAAATGGCAGGAAGTAAAGCTTGTTATGTGCGCCATTGTTGCTGTACGCATCACCTTGCTTGTCGGTATCGCCCAGGCCACGAGCCTGGTCTATGAACGAGATACCTGATATCCAGTTACCCCTTTGCGGATCGCACTGGCCTTCCATATCATTCTGGCGGCCTGCAAAGTTCCACATAAAGAAGCGCCACCACATCCAGTTCATCTGGTAGCCGAAGAAATACTTCATATTATCTGCACCCGTAGGCTCATCATTAGGGCCCAGGTTGAGGAAGCTTTTATAGAAGTTTACGTGGTTAGCATCATTTCCGTCATATATACGAGGGAAGAAGTGCTTCTGATCACCCGTATATACAGGCTCCAGCTTGGTACCTACTATCTCGTAGTGGTCCTTGCCATTCAGTTGGGTCTGTGCATACATCTTACCTTTTTCATCTACAGCGCTATACTGGCTGGTGAAATACGGGCCGAAGAACAATGGCTGCTGGCCAAACTGCTCACGGTTCACATAGTCGAGGAATGACATAGGGTTATCCGGATTGGTCATGTCAATAGGCACATCGGCACGGGAGCGGATGATAGCCGAGAAATAACTGCCATAACCTATGATGATGAATATGACACACAAAACCGAAGTATGCATTACATAATAACGCTTCTTTTTAGCAAACAGCAGCAGGAACACCAGTAATGCTACCAGCAGCACCAGGAAAACTATAGAGCCAATATCGAAACTTGCACCAAAACTGTTGGTGAACATAAAGTCGAAATTAGAAGCAATACGTGGTATGTACTGAACAACACCAAACTGAACGAATGCCAGCACTACACAGCCCATTAGGAATGCGATAATGGTTCCCTTAGTCGTAGTCTCATACCTTTTGAAGTAATATACCATAGCAATAGTAGGTATGGTAAGGAGGTTCAGCAGATGGACGCAGACAGAGATACCTACCAGGTAGGCGATCAGTACCAGCCACCTGTCGGCATGTTTGTTATCTGCCACATGTTCCCATTTAAGTACTGCCCAGAAAGTAACAGCTGTAAAGAAAGAAGATGTTGCATAAACCTCCGCCTCAACAGCAGAGAACCAGAATGTATCAGAGAAAGTATAAGCCAGCGCACCTACAAGGCCTGAGCCTATGATGGCTGCCATTTGTCCCTGGTCAGGCTCAGCATTGCCTGTAGTGATCAGTTTTTTGGCAAAATGGGTGATGGTCCAGAACAGGAACAGGATAGAAAGCGCACTCATAGTAACCGAAAGCGCATTGATGAATGCTGCCGCATTGGTAGAAGGTCCGCCGGTTGTAGCAGCACCGCCTGCAAACAATGCAAACATACGCTGCAGCATCGCAAAGAACGGAGCGCCAGGCGAGTGACCTACTTCCAGTTTATAAGCGCACGATAGAAACTCGCCACAGTCCCAGAAACTGACTGTTGGCTCCATGGTTTTCAGGTAAACGAAAAATGCGATTGCGGCTGTGGCCCAGCCTAAAATGTTATTGATCTTACGATAATTCATGTCGAAATATTAGAGAGGTGACAAAAATAACAAAAGTTGTCACTTTACCACGCTTTTTTGGGCGTGTGGCTGGTTAAAAATGGTTAATCGGGAAAAAACGCAAATATAGTTGCAGAATTATATGGATGGCCTTTGTAAATGGTTATACCAGCAGGTTGTTCAGGCTCTTCAGCTGATCGTGTGCGAGTATCTGTGCAAGCTGTATATCTGGTATCTTTTTCAGCCTCGCAGCTATGTCAAAAGCATCATTTTCAGGATTGGCTGTTTTTATAAGCCATATATAGTCCAGGTTCCTGGTTTCAGGCAGCAGCGATTCCTTTCCTATTTTCAGTTTATACAGCAGGTATTTATGGCTGCTGTTGGGCAGTTCGTACTGGTATATAGGCAGGTGATACAGTACATCTTTCTTTTTCAGACTTATGTTCTGCTCCGGGTCGCGGATAAAATCAAGATCAAAATGGTTATTGAGCAACCAGCACAGGCGGTAGGCAGGCATAGCGGTAACTATACCTATCATTGCAGAATCGGCATAGAATTCCTCCTGCATAGCAGTCATATCCAGTAACAATTTCGCCATGAAACCTGTTTTTAGGGAACTGTTTTTCAAAAGTAAGAAGTAAATAGTAACAGTTTTTGAAAAAATATAAATACACGCTTCGCATAACAATCGCTTAACTATTTTTCGTCAGTTAGCTATTCAAATAACTATTGTACCTTTCGCATATAAATCAACAATTATGACACCCGGATTAATTTTACTGGTCATTGTATTAGTATGCTTATCGCTATGTTTTGTTACTGTACAGCAGGGCAATGTAGCCGTTGTAACCGTGTTTGGAAAGTTCAGGCGCATCATGACGCCGGGCCTAAACATGAGGATACCTTTCATAGAGCGTATCTATAAACGTATATCCTACCAGAACAGGTCTATGGAGCTGAAATTCCAGGCCATTACGCTCGACCAGGCCAATGTATATTTTACTGCCATGATGGTATATTCTGTACTCAACCAGGATAGCCAGACGATACAGAATGTTGCGTTCAAATTTATGGACGATCGCAACTTCATGCAGGCGCTCATACGCTCTATTGAAGGGGCTGTACGTGCGTTTGTGGCCACAAAAAAGCAGTCTGAGATATTGCAGTTGCGTATGGAGATCATACAGCACGTAAAAGAACAACTGGACATACAACTGGAAGGGTGGGGCTATCACCTGCTTGACCTGCAGATCAATGATATTACGTTCGATGAAGTGATCGTAAAATCAATGGCACAGGTAGTGGCATCTAATAACCTGAAAGCCGCCGCAGAGAATGAAGGACAGGCATTATTGATCACCAAGACCAAGGCTGCGGAAGCAGAGGGTAATGCAATAAAAATATCGGCTGAGGCTGAGCGCCTTGCTGCCCAGATGCGCGGTCAGGGCGTTGCGCTCTTCCGGGAGGAGGTGGCACGAGGTATTGCCACAGCTGCCAAAGAAATGGAGTCGGCCAACCTCGATGCTTCTTTTATATTGTTCTCTATGTGGACCGATGCCATCAAGCACTTTGCTGAATTCGGCAAGGGTAACACTATATTCCTCGATGGTTCCAGCAATAATTATCAGCGTACCATGCAACAATTAATGTCTACGCTTCAGGGATTTGATCCACAGGACGGGGATACTAAGAAATAGAAGCGGTTAAAAAAATATTTTTTTTACTGACAACTCATTATTTTTGACGTTTACTTTTAATTCTGCCGCACAACCGGATGCGGCATAAAATACTTTTTCATGGTTGATGTTTTGTTGGGATTGCAATGGGGCGATGAAGGCAAAGGAAAGATAGTTGATTACCTTGCCCGTAAGTACGATATTATTGCACGATTCCAGGGCGGGCCAAATGCAGGGCATACATTGTATGTCAATGGTGCCAAAGTTGTTTTACACACTATACCTTCCGGTGTATTCCAGTCACATTGCCTCAACCTTATTGGTAACGGTGTGGTTATAGATCCTGTAACACTTCAGGCCGAGATCAGTAAGATAGTGCCTTTGTGCCCTGATCTGCTCAGCAGGTTGTTCGTGTCGCAAAAAGCACACCTGATACTGCCTACACACCGCGCGCTCGATGCAGCATCCGAAGCATCAAAGGGTGATGACAAAATAGGGTCTACGCTTAAGGGTATTGGCCTGCGTGTGGGCGATATACTCAGTAAGAATTTCAAAGAGAAATATGATAAGCTGGTGCAGAAGCACAAGCAGATATTACGCCAGTATGAGGGCGTGGTGGAATGGGAGCAATGGGAGCAGCCTTTCTTTGCGGCAATTGAGCAGTTGCGTTCTTTACAAATAGTAAATGCGGAATACTGGCTGGACATGCACATTAAAGATGGCAAAAGTGTATTGGCCGAAGGGGCGCAGGGTAGCATGCTGGATATAGATTTCGGCACATATCCCTTTGTTACTTCATCTAATACTATTGCCGCCGGAGTATGTAATGGCCTTGGTATTGCACCGTCACGCATTGGTGAGGTGTATGGTATAACCAAAGCATATTGTACCCGTGTAGGTGGTGGTCCTTTTCCTACCGAATTGCTGGATGCTACCGGAGAAGCACTTCGTGCCGCCGGCAGCGAATTTGGAGCAACTACGGGCCGTCCCCGCCGTTGCGGCTGGATAGACCTCGTAGCGCTCAGGTATGCAGTAATGCTGAGCGGTGTTACCAAACTCATCATTACCAAGGCCGATGTAATGGATAGCTTTAATCCTATCAATGCAGCGGTAGCGTACCTGGTAGATGGCAAGGAAACAAAAGAACTTCCTTATGATCTTTGCGATACGGAAACAGTGCCTGTATACCAGTCATTCCCAGGTTGGGACACTCCGGTAAGTACATGCACTACTTACGATGAACTGCCCCAGGTATTCAAAGATTATTGCACTTTTGTAGAGCAATACCTCGGCACAAAAATTGCTTATATTTCAAATGGTACAGGCAGAGACCAACTGCTGGCTATTTCTTAAAAAAATAATTATATTTTTTCTGGCAAAAAAAATTTGGCAATTTCACTAAACTATTAAAAATTTACGGCATCAAGTTTTAGGTTATGAAATCAAATACCGACAAAAAAACCGCAAGCAAAAAAAGCGCACCTGTGAGCGCTAAACCTGCAGCAAAGAAAGCCGCACCAAAAGCTAAGAAGGCTGATGACGATGATGATGTAGAAGATGAGCCTGCAACCCCTGCAAAGAAGTCTGCTGCAAAAAAATCTGTACCGGCGACTGCTAAAAAGAAAAAAGCAGATGACGACGACGATGATGACGATATTGATGATGCGCCGAAAAAGAAATCTGCTGCAAAGAAGCCTGCTAAAAAAAGCAAGTCTGCGGATGACGATGATGACGACGACGACGATGATATCGACGAGGAAGATGATGATTTTGGTAAGGATGAAGATGATGATTTCGACTTAGATAAAGACTTCGAGGAATTTGACCTGCCAAAATCTAAAACAAAAGCCGGAGCAGGTAAAAAGAAATCTGCAAAGGATGATGATTTTGATGTGGATGAAGAGTTCAAGGATCTCGGCTTCTTCTCTGAAGGCGGCGGAGCTGGATTTGACGACGATGATGATGACTTCTAACAAATCCTGCAGCAATTGCAAAGACACATAGCCACTTATGCCATTGGCAAAGACCAGGTGGCAGATATAAAGCAAAGGATGCTGAATTGGGCCAACCAGTTCAGCATCCTTCTTTTTTTGGATAGCAATAATTATTCCTCAATCTACAATGGCTATGAATGCCTGCTGGCGGCCGGTGCCGCAGAGATTATAACCGGTGATGGCGATCAGCTTGCCGCATTACAGCAATTGCACGACCAGCGACAGGACTGGTTATTCGGCCATATCAACTATGATTATAAAAA
>CAYZKL010000027.1:0-1194 GCA_964478855.1 uncultured Flavipsychrobacter sp. | reverse complement strand
GCTGGAGCCTAAATTGTATTCCTCGCATGATGCGGTAACGGGGTTTCCTTTGCTGCACTTTTTTATACCTCAAACAGTCTGCTACATCAACAGGGAGCAAACACAACTGACAATTGCCAGCCTTGGCGATCCGGAGGCTATATACAGACAGATAATGGACCTGCCGCCCATAGTGTCGCAACCGATTCCAAAGCTAAAATTTACAGGCATAGTCTCCAAAGAACATTACCTTGATACTATTGCAAAGCTGCGCACCCATATAGCTGATGGCGACTGTTACGAGATCAATTTTTGCTGCGAGGGCAAATGCGAGAATGCCGATGTGGAGCCAATTGCAGTATTTCATGAACTGAACAAACTATCTCCTGCACCATTTGCCGCCTGCTATCGCCTGGATGATAAATACATGATGTGTGCCAGCCCTGAGCGCTACCTGCGCAAAGAAGGCAATACACTCCTCTCACAACCCATAAAAGGTACCGCACGAAGAGATACAGATCCGGGGAAAGATGAAGAGATAAAACATAAACTGCGGGGCGACATTAAAGAGCAGGCCGAAAATGTAATGATCACCGACCTGGTACGCAATGACTTGGCCCGGTGCTGCGAAACCGGCACTATAAAGGTGGATGAGCTATTTGGTATCTATTCATTTCCGCAGGTACACCAGATGATATCCACGGTAAGTGGTACCATACGCAGGGGAGTGCCATGTACAGATGCCATACGTTATTCATTCCCTATGGGCAGTATGACCGGAGCACCAAAGTATAAAGTAATGCAGCTGATAGATAAGTACGAGCACAGCCGCAGGGACCTGTTCTCCGGTACGGTAGGGTATATAACCCCGGGCGGCGATATGGACCTTAATGTCATTATCCGCAGCCTGTTCTATAATAAGGCCACTAAGTGCCTTTCTTACCAGACCGGCGGTGCTATTACCTACGACAGCAATGCCGGGCAGGAATGGGACGAAATGCGCCTTAAAGCATGGGCATTGGAGCGTATTTTTGAGTAGCAGGCATATTTATGCCAAATATTGGCCTCAAATGCAGTAAAACAGCCTGTTTAGCATATCTGAGCTTAAAAAAGTTTTGTCTTTTTCAAAAAACCTCCTTAGCATTGCACTCCGAAATACACAGTCCGATTGTGTAACGGTAGCACAACAGACTCTGACTCTGTTTGTCTTGGTTC
>CAYZKL010000026.1:0-42330 GCA_964478855.1 uncultured Flavipsychrobacter sp. | reverse complement strand
GAATTTGATTTTGATGTAAAGGGTGATTCATTATTAACGCTTACGCGAAAAGGAAATGATAATTCAGGCAGTCATGTGTATGTCTTCAGGAAAAGAATTATCAGTCCGACCAGATAAATGAATATCAGAGCTTCTGCAACTTGATAATTTGCTGCTGAGTAGCGGAGATCGCCTTGAGGATATAGATGCCGCTTGGCAGCCCGGGAACTACAAATGTGAATGGGGTATTGTATCCTTTGTATAAATAGATGGTCGTTGAGATCACCAGCTTTCCTGAGATATCATATATTTTCAGGGTTACGTCCTGGCTCTGATCGGGTGAAATGGAAAGATTAATGTTATTGATAAAGGGGTTGGGTGCGGCAATGATCCACTGTGCCTGGGTGAACGGTTGTGTTGAGGAGTTCACATCAAGCATATTGGCAGTGCATTGAAAATTAGGATATCCGTAACCTAGCTGAGAACCCGGCATTGAGTATGAACTTGCACATTTGGTGATCGCCTGGCGCAGCATAAACGGTGTGCTGTTTGGCCTGGCCTGCCATAAGCAAGCAGCCCATCCGGCTATCTGCGGGGTTGACAAAGAAGTGCCTGTAAGTGTGGTGTAGCCCGTAGCATTATCAAATATTGCCGCACTCTGCCCCATCGCACATACATCGGGTTTTATGCGTCCAGCAGCATTAGGACCATAGCTACTCAGACCAATGATATTACCTGCATAATCTACTGCTCCTATGGTTAAAGCACTGTCTGCATCGCCCGGGGTAAGTACATGATTGCCCCATCCCGGAATGCCGGTACCATTATTACCTGCGGATGCAACGAACAGCATACCTTTCTTTGTAGCAATGTTGGCTGCTTTTGCAGCAATTGTAGTTTTGCCATCAAGGTCTGAAAAAGACTGTCCATCAGCAATGTTATCAAAAAGGTCGTAACCTAAAGATTCTGTGATGATATCTGCGCCAAGGCTATCTGCACGTTCAGATGCTGCCAGCATATTGTCCATTTCCAACGGATGTTCACTACCTCCGTATTCAGTAACGTAAAGTGCGAACATTGCCTTGGGAGCGGTACCTACATAAGCACCAGGAACAAAGCCGGCGATCGTTGATAAAACCTGAGCTCCATGCGCGTCGCTTGTATATACACTAGTATTGTTGTTTACAAAATTGAATATATCGGTAAGCCTGCCTGAGGTCATAAGACTGTCGAAGCCGGGATGGGTATCTGCGCCAAAAAAACCTGCGTCAAGCACAGCGATCAGTTTTCCGGAACCCATGAATCCGTTGTCATGCAGGTAATTACCGTTTACCAATTGAGTCTGCGTCCATGTGGTGCCATAAAATGATGCACCCGGTGTTGTGAGCCGGTCGGTCAGCGCTTCGGGTTGTATCGTGTTGTAACTGTTGAGTATATTTTTGTGAAGGTGGACATTGTAGTAACCAACAAACTTTACGTTGCTGATAAACGATATGCCTGTAAGGTGTAGTATCTGAGTAGAATCGGTAAGCAGGACGACACATGTATTGAGCCAACGAGATGTAAGGTGCAATGTGCCACCTGTAAGGTGTACCACGCTATCGACATAGGCAGGATTAACCGGGAAATCGGCACTGTCTAACGGAATACTCTGTGCGGAACGACGGGTAAGAGCCCGTGCAGATAAGTAAGCTGAAGGATTGGTAAAAGTATATGGGGTGTTGTCTTTGTCTGTGAAGGTAACCCGAAAAGCATACTGAGCGGCTGTAACTGTATCACTAAGCAATAATGCAGCTATAACACAAAACAATATGACCTTAACGCGTTTCATACATTAGTTATGATCTATGGCACGCATTACTACCCTGTAGCCCTGTACACATTTTTCAGTGTCGGCCTGGTAGGTCCAGTGTGTCCATTCCTTATATACCATACCTACATTGTAGGCATAGACCTCTTTAGCATAAGTACGGTAAGCATCTACAGCAGAGTCCACATTAGGATAGTTAACTGATTCGTCATTCAGTAACAGCGTAACTGTGTTATCAAAATTAACATAACCGGTATTGTATGACTCGTGGTAATTCTTGTAAGTATAATTCCAGTTTTTCAGGTAATTAAGCTGTGCGATGTTTGTTTGCACATCCTTATTTCCCAACCAGCTGAATCCTTCAACAACAGGGAACATCAGTTTAGTGTATTGGGCATTGTCCTGGAAATAAAGAAGGCCATTAGTAGTAGGAGTAAGCAATATCACATTGATAGAATGCCAGATCGCACCATCGTATGGGCGGCTATAAACATTCATGATATAGGATAAGCGCTTCTTTTTGTCAGTGAAAGTATCCGTAATGGCATATTTCATCTGGCTTTTTACATTGTATTGGGTACAAGTAGTGTCGATATAATAAACAGAATCAACAGCATAGGTAACGTATTTACCCATTTTTAGTGGGAAGTAATTACGGGTGGCATCCTCAAAGTTTTTATTCTCCTTTTTGCATGATAAAAAAGAGACAAAGCAGATTGCAACCAATAATAAACCAGATAAGATCTTTTTACTCATAATATCCCTTGCTGTTATTTAACGTAAATATACTGAAAGAAACGAAAATAGCTATAATAACCTGTAAAAAGAATGAAATATAAAGCTATTTTATTACATGATGTTTTAATGTGAGGGTTGCAGCAGTGTTTCTTTTTGAATGATGCCCCCGGCTATAACATCGTCGCCTTCATAAAAAACTGCAGACTGACCCGGGGCTATACTGGTAACTGCATGCTGAAAATGAACATGCACACCACCGTCAACAGGTGTCAAAGTGCTTTCCATACCTGCATCGCGGTAGCGGATCTTTGTGACAGCCTCCATACCTGAAGGTATAGTTGCATATTTCCCCATATTTAAACCGCGAACCACCATTTCGCTTTGCTGCAGTTCATCGGCTTCGCCGAGAACAACGGTATTTGTCTCAGGGATAATATTGGTCACGAACATCGGTTTGCCAAGAGCAATTTCGAGACCGCGGCGCGGGCCCATGGTATAAAAAGGGGAGGCACTGTGCTTACCAATGATCTTACCGTCTGTAAGTACAAAGTTGCCGCCATTTACTTTTTCTTCTAATCCTTCCACATTCCTTTTCAGGAACCCGCGATAATCGTTGTCTGGTACAAAGCATATCTCATAGCTTTCTGCTTTTTTCGATAATTCTTTGTAACCCATGTCATAAGCGATCTGGCGAACTTCAGTCTTCAACAGGTCGCCAAGAGGGTATATGCTACGGGAAAGACACTCCTGGCCAAGGCCCCATAACACATAGCTCTGGTCCTTCGTCAGGTCCTTAGCTTTAGACAATACGTACCGGCTATTTTCCTCACGCACTTTTACATAATGACCTGTGGCAATGAAATCGCAATTCAGTGCATCTGCACGTTTCAGCAGGGCGGCCCATTTAATGTGGGTATTGCATAACACACACGGATTGGGTGTACGGCCGGCAATGTATTCGTCAACAAAATTATTGATGACGAAATCGCCAAATTCTTCCCTGATATCCAGTACGTAGTGCGGGAAACCATGCTCCACAGCTGCCATTCTTGCGTCATTGAATGAATCAAGATTGCAGCAACCTGTTTCCTTTTTTCCTCCGCCGGATGAGGCATAATCCCATGTTTTCATGGTAATGCCCACCACTTCATAACCCTGTTCGTGCAGCAACAATGCGCTGACAGTACTATCAATACCGCCGCTCATAGCTACCAGAACCTTACCTTTCTTGCTCATAATAAGTGTACAAAGGTACGGATAAGTACAGGAATGTATATTTTAAGTGGTTATAGGGCAATAGATGGAAGCCCGTACAGCAATTATTGTAAATTTGGTGTTTTAAATCTGAAATGCCACAGCAAGTTATTTTCCCATCCGGTACTGTAGATTACCTGTTCAGCAGCTCTTTTGCGGAGATCAGCCGATATGGTGATAAGGAGCATATAATTATCATTACTGATGAACATATAGCGCAGTTATACGCAAGCTTGCTGACGGGATATAAGATGCTGGTGCTGCCACCTGCTGAAAGCAGCAAGGATATGACAACAATAACCGAACTGTCAAAGCAATTGCTGAAATTGGAGGCAACGCGGAATACCATGCTGGTAGGTGTGGGGGGAGGTGTGATCACCGATATAACGGGGTTCCTGGCTTCTGTATATATGAGGGGGGTACCGTTCGGTTTTGTACCCACTACCATATTGGGTATGGTAGATGCCGCAATAGGCGGTAAAAACGGGGTGAACCTGGGCATGAACAAAAATGTGCTTGGTACCATAACGCAACCGAAATTCATATTGTTCGATTATAAGTTCCTGGACACATTGCCAGATGATGAGTGGAGCAATGGCTTTGCTGAGATCATTAAATATGCCTGCCTTTACGATGGTGGATTATATGAGGAACTGAAAAGAAGAAACCTGGATTATTATAAAAGCGGAACCGGCGTTATAGATGATGTGATCAGGCAATGTGCCGGGTGGAAAAATAAGGTAGTAGCGGAAGATGAGCGTGAACGCGGCGTGAGGAAGTTGCTAAACTTCGGACATACCGCTGCACATGCCATTGAAAACCTTTATGAATTGCCACATGGCAAAGCGGTAGGCATAGGTATGGTGATAGCCTGTATGATATCAGAACATGAGACAGGACTGAATAGCGATACAACTAAAGATGTAAAAGAACTACTTACAAAGTATAATCTGCCGGTAAGGATCAGTATAGATGTGGCTAGAGCTATGCAACTGCTGAAAATGGATAAGAAGCGGGTGGATGATACTGTAGATTACATATTGCTGGAAGCAATAGGCAAGCCGGTTATAAAGCCAATGGCATTTGATGTGGTAGAAAAAGCATTGGCGGAATATGAAAGCAACAATTGAACCATCAGCGGTCAGCGGAAGCGTTACTGCCCCGCCATCTAAAAGTATGACGCAGCGTGCTTATGCTGCTGCATTGCTGCACAAGGGCAGGACAGTGATACATGGTGCCGGTACATCGGACGATGAGCGGGCGGCGTATGAAGTGATACAACAACTAGGTGCAAGAACAACAGCAAGAACAGCTGAGCAAACAGATATGATAAGTGAAGGTGTTCTACCTGAATCGCAGGTGATCAATTGCGGAGAGAGCGGACTAGCTGCAAGGCTGTTCACGCCGATAGCTGCAATTTCGGGTGATAAGATAACGATCGAAGGAACGGGAAGTTTGCTAAGCCGGCCCATGCAGGGTTTTGATGAAGTATTGAGCGGTCTTGGGGTAACGATAAATGGCTTTAATGGTTATTTGCCGCTTACAATACAAGGCCCGCTACAGGCAAGGTCTGTACATGTGGATGCCTCGTCCGGATCCCAGTTTTTAAGCGGGATATTATTTGCATTAAGTGGCGCAATAAGAGAGCCTGTCACTATTACGGTAACTGACCTGAAAAGCAAACCATATATAGATATGACGCTTGATGTGCTCCGCCATTTTGGTAAGCCGATCAAGCATGATAATTACTGTCGATTCGATATTGATCCAGCTTTGTTTACACAGAAGGGTGATGTGGAAATAACGGTGGAAGCAGACTGGAGCAGTGCTGCTGGCCTGCTGGTGGCCGGTGCTATTGCCGGTAATGTAACAGTGCGCGGATTGAATAGTATGTCGGCACAGGCGGACAGAGCAATACTGGATGTGCTTAAGATGGCCGGTGCTGCAGTGACAATAAAAGGAGATGAAGTGTCGGTGCAAAAATCTGAATTGCAGGCGTTTGAGTTTGATGCAACGGACTGCCCTGACCTCTTCCCTATACTTGCAATATTTGCAGCCTGTTGCGAAGGAGAGAGCTATATAAAAGGTGTTCACAGGTTGTATCATAAAGAAAGCAACAGGGCGGAAAGTATCACAGAAATGCTGATGAATTTTGATGTGCCATTTTCGGTAGAGGATGATTCTTTGTGCATCAATGGAGTGGATGAGTTGCAGGGAACGGTGATAGAGTCGTTCAACGATCATAGGATAGTGATGGCGGCGGCTGTAGGTGCGCTGCGAGCGGGCAGTAGGGTAGATATAATGGATGCTGATGCTGTAAGTAAATCTTATCCTGATTTTTTTAAGGATTTAGTTTTGTGCGGTGGGAAGTGTATTTTTAAATAACAAACGATCATGAACACATTTGGCAATATATTTCGGGTCAGCATTTTTGGTGAGTCGCACGGCAGGCTGGCGGGAGTAACCATAGGTGGCTGCCCGGCAGGTATAGACCTGCAGGAGAGTGACCTGCTGCCTGACCTGGAAAGGAGAAAAGCGGGTGCTGCGGGCACCACGCCACGTAAGGAAGAGGATATACCAGTATTTGTAAGTGGTGTGTTTGACAATAAGACAACAGGTGCGCCCATAACTATAGTGTTTGAAAATAATAACACCCGCTCAGCGGATTACGATGCTATAAAAGATACGCCCCGTCCGGGCCATGCCGACTTTGTATTGCGCAAGAAATTCAACGGGTATAATGACCACCGTGGCGGAGGGCATTCTTCAGGAAGGCTTACTGTGGCGCTGGTAGCAGCAGGTGTGGTAGCAAAGAAGATACTGGCAGGTGTGACCATATCAGCAAGGCTGGCAGAGGCCGGTGGCACCACTGATATAGAAGCTGCTATCTATAATGCGATAGAGCAGCAGGACAGCATAGGCGGGATTGTAGCCTGCACTGTCAATGGCCTGCCGGTAGGGTACGGCGAACCATTCTTTAATTCGGTGGAGTCTGTTATCAGTCATGCGGTGTTCTCTATCCCTGCGGTAAAGGGGGTTGAGTTTGGTAGCGGATTTGGTGCGGCACTGATGAAGGGTAGCGAGCATAATGATGCGATCATAGATGAGCGTGGCACTACCAAGACCAATAATGCAGGCGGTGTGAATGGTGGTGTGACCAATGGTAATGAGCTTTGCTTCAGGGTAGCGGTGAAGCCTACCAGTAGCACGCCACAGCAGCAGCAGACATGGAACAATGCGACGGGAGCCGTGGAAGAGTTTACGGTAAAAGGGCGGCATGACCTATGTATCGCACTAAGGGTGCCTGTGGTAGTAGAGGCAGCAACAGCCATAGCACTTGCCGATCTGAAACTTGCTTACAAGCATTTATGATCTAAGGCTTCTTAGCCCATTCTGCCATATACTTAGGATCGAGCTGGTAATAGGCGTAGGTGGATTTGAACTCAGCAACGCCATTATTGATCCAATATATTGCCGGTACACCAGGACCGGCCATCTTGGCAAACTCTGCTGAATGGCGGTAGTGCAGATGGGGCACATCTTCCGCATGGGTATCATCAAAAAAGCTTTTCTTGAACTGCTCTGATCCGTCGATCACCAGGTAAACAGGGATCTCCGGATGCTCTTTGTGAATGACATGGAGCAGGTATGCCGCCTTTTTGCAATGTGGACAGGTGAGGCTCATGAAGGCGACAATGTGTTTTCCTTTCCGGAGGTCTATGGTCGGTGCAGGATCGTATTGATATAATGGCTCAAGGTTGAGTGGTTTGTTATAAGCATCGGGTGCGGTGCCTATGAATAAATTGTTGACCAGGAATGGCGTGGTAAATGCAACAGCAGCAAGGAAGATGGCGATATAGTCCTGGTGCTTGTAGGGTTTTACAGGGTATATGAACATAAGTATTACCGTGGCTGCTATCATTCCCAGGTTCTTCCATATAGCGGCAAGGGGCGACATCTCTATCTTATCGCCAAAGCAGCCACAGTTGCCGGCATTACCTTGTTTGTATAGTACAAACAACAGGTAAACTATAAAGACGGTAAGTATAGTGATAACTGCAGGATAGGTGAACCGCTTAAGGAACAAATGAAACAGCAGGAACAAGCCAAGCAATAATTCGAGGCCGATAAACAGGCGGGCAATAATGCCGGCAGCCACTATACTGCTGATGCCGAGGTCAAGGAATGTCCATTGGAAGCTGTCGAAAGCATTATCGCTCTCTAGTACATGAAATCCCTGGAAGCGGATACCGCACTTGCTGTAAGCAGAATAAAGGAAAGTGGCAGACAATGCCAGCAGTAATAATATCCCGGTAATGCGTTTAATGTAAAATATCGCTCCTTTGGGAGCCGGTGTAACGTTATCCATAAATGAAAATGCAGCTCAAAAATAGAGCATTATTGACTGCGTTTATGGTAAAATTTTACTAATTAAGAATGCAGGTCTCTACTGTATGGATGTCGTTATTGTCAAATGTTGCAGACTCGCCCTCACATTTGCTTTTTGCTCCATCCTTAGTGTCGGTTATTTCGTATTCTACGGCTGCACTGTCGGGTATGCCCGGTACGCCGGTATACTTAATAACACAATGGCAAGTGTACTTTTTTACACATGAGTTCAGGGACACGAGTCCGATAAATGCTACAACCAGTAATGTAAAAGGGCGGAATTTCATGAATACTTGCTTATTTGTGGATGAAGATACAGACAGGAAGTTGAAATACAAAATTTGGTAAAATGTATTGAATTTATAAAATCATCAATTATCGGCAGATAGCATAAAGTATAGTATGCTACAAAGTAATTATGATCTGGTTGGTAATGATGTGATTGCTCTCATTTCCTGCGCGATCCTTAATGAAGATCTCATACGACATGGTATCGCCAACGGCCATGTGCAGGGAATCTGTGCGAGGGGGGGGCTGTGGCACAGGAATGAACAGGCATACGCCCTGCAGGCCTTTCTTGGGATCCTCGATGGTGCCGTCTATTTCGGGGAACGGGGTCTTTACAAAGCCCGCACTTTCGTAACGGGTGTCTTTAAGATATATCTGTGATGTGTTGTCGTTGCCAATATCGGCATCACCATCTGTAAGGCTGAATTCTATGAAAGCCGTATCGAGGTTTACCTGTATAACATCAGGGCCAAACCTAATAAGCGATATGTGTGGTATCTTTGACACCGTATTTTTCTCGCAGGACGGGAAAAATACAACTGCCAGCAGTAAAAAAGCTAACCAACGGAATTTCATATGACCAAAGTTAATGAAAGTGTCTTATAATACATCGTTAATAAATATGGAAAATGTGCTGCAAGCAACAGATGCCACTTTTGAGCAACTGGCGCTGCAGGTATTCCGTTTACAATATGCGGGCAATGCCATATACCGGCAGTACTGCGATGCATTGCGCATAGACCCCGAGACTGTGACCAGTATAACCCGGATACCGTTCCTGCCGATATCGTTTTTTAAGACGCACCGGGTGGTGACCGGTAGCGATACGGTGCAGCCACAGCTTACATTTGAGAGCAGTGGCACGACAGGTGAAAACACATCGCGGCACTATGTGACGGATGCGGGGATCTACGAACAATCGCTGCTACAGGGCTTTGAACAGTTTTACGGCCCGACGGGCGACTATGCTATACTGGCACTGCTGCCATCTTACCTGGAGCGGAGCAACGCATCGCTGGTGCATATGGCCAAAACGCTGATGGCACATAGCGGGCATGCCGCTAATGGATTTTACATCAATGAGTGGGCGCAACTGCACGATGTGCTTACCCGCCAGGAGCAGAACAGCCAAAGGGTGCTGCTGCTGGGTGTTACGTTTGCCCTGCTGGACTTTGCCGATGCCTACCCGATGAACCTGCGCCACACCGTAGTAATGGAAACAGGTGGTATGAAGGGCAGGCGGGAAGAGCTGACTCGGCCGGAGGTACACGCCATACTAAAGCAACAATGGCAACTGCAACAGGTACACTCTGAGTACGGAATGACCGAACTACTGTCGCAGGCGTATGCTTTAAAGGATGGCTTGTTTGCCTGTACCAATACCATGAAGGCACTGGTGCGGGACATCAATGACCCGCTGGATGTGCAACAGGCAGGCAGCGGATGCCTAAATATTATAGACCTTGCCAATATAAACTCGTGCTCGTTTATCGCTACGGAAGATATAGGCAATGTGCGCAGGGACGGCACTTTTGAGGTGCTGGGGCGCATGGACCACAGTGCGCTGCGGGGCTGCAGCCTGATGGCGGTATAGGCTTGTTCTGCTGTTCTCATTATTTTCTTGCTCATTTCCATAAACTCATTATCTTTGCACCCCCTGACACAAAAACCATAACTGCCCGGGTGGCGAAATTGGTAGACGCACTGTGTTCAGGTCGCAGCGTCCGCAAGGATGTGCTGGTTCGAATCCAGTCCCGGGCACTTAAAATGAGAGCGGAGAAACAGAGCGAAGAGCGGTTTCTCCGCTTTTTTGTTTCCTCCCGTACTGCTATAGTCACCCCATTTCTGTATTTTTCTGTTTATCAATAAATGGGGTGAGGGAGTTGATTAAGTGGTTGACATTGAATCTAATTCGCAACTTTTATAGGACACCCCATCACACCCCAAGACACCCCATGCTCACCCCAAAGACACCCCACGACACTCCCGATGGCTATCGGGATCACCACATTGTCTGAATCAGTAGTTCGGCACGCTCACTATGTGGTCAGAATTAAAGAACCTGCCTGTCGGCAGGTAAACAGAATCTAATACAGTGAAGAAGGGTTACTCTGTTTTTATTTGGCGTCACCTCATTTCTGTGTTTTTCTGTTTATTAATAAATGGGGTGAGGATTTTTATTAATTTATTTAAATTCATTCATATTCTCAACTTTTTTTTACACCCCAAGACACCCCATGACACCCCATGCTCACCCCCAAAGACACCCCACGACACCCTCCCGATGGCTATCGGGATCACCCCATTGTCTGAATCAGAATGGTCAGAATTAAAGAATATTCAGAATCCCATCGTTTGCATATAAAACCGTAAAAAATAGAGTGCACAGTGTGGCTTGTATGCTTTCGTTGAAACTATGGCATAAGGTACAAATATAAGATGCGTAATGATGCGGTATTTTACGACATATCCACAGAAGTGATGCGGCGGAATGAGCAATGTGTTGTGGGGCAAATGGTTGTGCGCAAAAAAAGTTTGTGGATAAAATTATGATTGTATTACTCAAGTGAAAACACTTGCGGGGTTTAGGCACTAGTCGAAAAAAACTTGCGCCAATATGCGGCTCTGTTTCTTCGCACTAAAACACATTACGACTTGTTTAAAAATAGAATTTTGATACCACCCAAAAGAGAAGCAACCACAAGAATCAGCACAATAGGATATATAATAATTGGATCAAGTCTATCTGCTGCAATCTTCTGAAAATCGATATAATTCTTGCCGTCTTTGGTAAATCCATATAAATTGGGTCGGCTAGAAACTAAACGCTCAAACATATTTCCTTGGTGACCTATTGCACGTCTGTATTCTTGTTTTAACACCATTATATTTGCAGTATCCCCAATATGCAATCCGGCTATTTCCTTGTCTACACAATAGTTTAAATCAACTCCGAAAAATATTCCAGGGTATTCCTTAAACCTAAATACCACATCATCAGGTCTTCTCGACGGTTTGACAATTTTAGGAGAGGTAGCTAATGTTACTGACAGATTATCATACGCTTCAGAATTATGAGTAAAAGTTGGTTCGTAAAAGGTGCAGATACCAAGTAGAAGACCAAAAATTAAACAGAATAAACCACCAAAAAGTTCACCGAAACGTTTTTTTGACACAGGCATTTTTTTCTTAGATAAATTTATGCTTTTTCTTCATAGATCGGAATTAGTTGATAAAGCAATGATTTTTTTGAGGAACTAATTTTTCTCGTTTATTGTTGGGGCAATATGGAAGCGGGACGCTTCGACTAGTAAGATTGCATGGGGCAACAATAATCTGATCACTGCTTCACATATTTCAGAGCAACATGTCCGGACTCAAAAACTTTTGAATCGACAAGTTTTAATTGCAGGCTTTGCTGAAGGTTGGTGTCGTCTAAAAAACGCCGCCCGGCTCCTGCCATTATTGGCTGTACCACGATATGAAATTCATCTACCAGGCCCAGGGCTATAAGCTGCGAAGGAATGTCGACACCTCCTGTTGAAATGTTTCCACCCGGTTGCTGTTTTAGTTTTAATACCTCTTCTTCCAGGTTGCCGCTTATAATGCTTGTATTCGTTCCTTCTACTTTGTGCAGCGAACGGGAGCAGACAACGATATTATTTATCGAAGCAAAGGCATCGGCAAAATCATTCATTGCTTTTGTATTGCCGGAATGATCCTTTGCAACATCGGGCCAGAAGGGAACCATAAGCTCATAGGTTTTGCGGCCATAGAGCAGGGTATCCGCCTCCCGAAGTAGCTGTGCAAAGTATTGATGAACTTCTTCATTTCCACTTCCTTTGGTATGGTCGCAGCAGCCATCTATGGTCAGGTTTATGCCAAATATCAGCTTTCTCATTGCTATTTGTTTTCCTGAAACTAAGTATTTTTTTCGAACGGGCAATGTCTTGCATGGTAGGTGGCGTTGTTGATAAATTATGAGGTTGTTGTTTCGCAAGTGAAAAACACTTGCTGTTGCTTAGACACAAGTCGAAAAGGCTTGCGCCAATTCAGGGCACTGTGTTCAGGTCGCAAAGTCCGCAAGGATGCGCTGGTTCGAATCCGGTCCCTGGCGCAAATGCTTTAAGATGCTAATAGTTGCTAACTTTTACTCTTAATTGCTAAGAAGTAACAAAAAATCCACTCAATATTGGGTGGATTTTCTGTTACAGTGTCTTGCATCTAATTTGAGTAGCAGTTATTTCATCGAATGAAGTGCGACTTTGTTCCCTTCAGTATCCTCAAAGTGAGCCATAAAGCCATTTGGGCCAATGGAAGTTTTCGGCATAATGATCTTGCCACCTGCGTTTTCAACTTTTGATAATGGGATGCTCAGATCTTCACCTCCATTTAAATATATCAAAGAACCAGTTTTTGCGGGCTCATAGCCCTGCGCTTCTGTAATACACCCTCCAATCCCGTTCTGGAGATCAGCAGGAAAGAATGCGGACTTCATACCAGGCATTTCCATGCGCTGCATTTGCCTAACATTGCTTCATAAAAGCTTTGTGCCCTTTCAAGATTCTTAACAGGGATTTCGAACCAGTTAATTGCGTTTTTCATTGTTGTTTATTATTTGTTTGCTACAAAGGTATTGTCTATATCAATGCTCAATATTGGGTATATGAGACAATATTACATGGCGATATGGACAGTCAGTTTTTTGTATTTTTGACAAAACTGCTGCATGAAACACCTTACTATCTTAGTTCCCGATGGCCACCCTAACCCTATTACTATTATAAGCACTTTTATGGCATTTGTACAGGCCGAAAAACATAGGGCGATGAAAAAACAAAAGCCTGTTTTCGACAAAATAATACTTGCGGGAATATCGGAAACAGTGAGTGTTTTCAATGGCATGTTTTCAGTAGCACCTGTAGCCGATATATCTGAGATTACTGCAACGGATCTGGTTATCATTCCTGCATTTTTACCGCAAACCAATCCTGAACAAAATATTGAACTTAACAAAAGAACAATGGAATGGATTTTGCACCAATATAAAAACGGGGCCGAAGTGGCAAGCCTTTGTACCGGGGCATACGTTCTGGCAGCAACAGGTTTGGTGGACGGCAAAAAATGTTCGATTCACTGGAACGATGCAGATAAATTCCGAAGCATGTTTCCGCATGTAAACTTAGTTGCCGACCAGGTAATAACACACGAATACGGACTGTACACTTGCGGCGGAGCATTTTCGTTTATGAACCTGATAATGTACCTGATAGAGAAGTACTATGGCAGAGAACTGGCGGTTCTCAGTTCAAAACTATTCCAGATTGACCTTGACCGGAGCAGCCAGTCGCCATACATTGTTTTTAACGGGCAAAAGTCGCATAATGACCCTATAGTGCTGCAAGCACAGGAGTTTATTGAACAGCATGCTACAACCAAATTTTCGGCAGAAGAACTGGCTGAGAAGCTCGCAGTAAGCAGAAGAAGTTTCGATAGAAGATTTATAAAAGCAACAGGCAATACGCCCACCGAGTATTGCCAACGTGTAAAAATGGAACTGGCAAAAAAACAAATAGAATCATCGCGTAAAACTGTTCAGGAAATAATGTACGAAGTTGGTTATTCTGATCTGAATGCCTTTCGCGAGGTTTTCAGAAAAATTACCGGGCTTTCGCCTATAGCATACCGAAACAAATACAACACAGAAGCTCGTTCAATGCCGGCCTAGTTTATTCCTGCGTAGGATTTCAGCCCGCCAAATAACTTTTTTATCCTGTTCTCGCCGAGTCCGGCGAAGGCTGAGACTCAGCAGGAACAGAAAACTCAATATGTCTACGGAAGCGTTGGGAGAATGGGGAAGGTGGCACTATTGATAAATTATAAGGTTGTTGTTTCGCAAGTGGAAGCCACTTGCTGTCGTGTGGGCACAAGTCGAAAAGACTTGCGTCAATGCGGGGAACTACACATCATCAACATGGAGGTGAATTTATATTTGTTATTGCCGGACATATTTTCGATAAGTAGGCTCTGTGTGAAGGCTAAAACCATTTTTAATGTATGTCTGCTCGCCATCTTTAGTAGCATGGAGCTCAAAGGCAGTATAGCCAAGACCAACAGCATGCTCCATTATCTTATTAAGCAGCATAGAAGATATTCCCAATCTGCGGAACAAGGGAAGTGTAAAGACATTCATAATGTATCCCCATCTGCCGGATGGATTTTTTATATTGCCCGGCTGCGTTCGTAATACCATAGTTACAATTGATACAGTTTGATTATCTACTGCAGCATACCAGCATAGGCATGTTTTATTGAGTTCTGAGGTAAAATATTCCCGGAAATTACACCTGAGTTCATTCTCAACAGCAATGTCCTGTTTTCCCATAAGTTCATCAGCAAACATAATTCGCAGATCGATGATCATATTTATATCAGAATCCACCGCCTGATGCAGTGTAGTATTATTTAACTCCATCGTACTAATTTAGAGGTTGCTAACAAAGGCAAAAATAGAACGTTCAAACAATAAGTTTATTTCATCCATCCCCTAAAATTTTTACCTTAGTTGCAGCTATGGAAGATACTGATATAAAAAGGCTTTCGAGGTTAACGGCCATATTAACGCAGTTGCAGACGAAGCGGCTGCTGACTGCGCCGGAGCTTGCTGCAAGGTTCTCGGTAAGTGTGCGGACCATATACAGGGATATAAAGGCCCTGGAACAGGCAGGCGTACCTGTAATGACCGAGGAAGGCCGTGGCTATACGCTGATGGAACACTACAGGCTACCGCCGGTGATGTTTACAGAGAGCGAGGCGAATGCACTGATACTGGCAGAGCAACTGGTAGCTAAGAACAAGGACGCATCGTTTGTAAAGGACTATACAGATGCCATAGAAAAGATAAAGGCGATACTGAAACACAGCATGAAGGACAAGGCCAACCTGCTGGTAGAAAGGACCCGCATAGGCCAGAATATGAATGGTGCAAGGAACAGCAGCAACTTATCGGCACTGCAACTGGCGCTTACCAATTACTGCCTGACGAAAATAGAGTACACGAACGGCGAGGATAAAACGAGTACGAGGATGATAGAACCGTTTGCGCTGGTAAGCACGCACGAGAACTGGCTGCTGATAGCATGGTGCCGGCTGCGGGTGGAGTTCCGGTACTTCAGGCTGGACAGGATCAAAAAAATACAGGTACTTTCAGAGCACTTTACCCCTCATAAAATGACCCTGCAGGAATATTTTGACAATCACTGCGGATAATTTTATACCCCTGCCATAGGGCTGTCACAGGATGGTTTTACTTTTGTACTGAACAACAAAAAACAAGAACAATGTCTTTAAAGAAACTAATGGCAAACTATGCCGACTACAACCTATGGGTGAACCAGCAATTTGTAAACTGGCTGTCGAAAAAGACGGATGAGCAGCTGCACCAGGAGGTGCCATCGAGCTACTCGAGCATACTGAAAACGCTGAACCACATATGGGGAACGGAGGAGTACTGGTATTCTGTAATAACAGGAACGCCGGACTTTGTAATGAGATACGGGGTAGAAGAGCTTCATGCTGATGAGATATTCAAAGGGCTGATCAACAGGTCGGTGCTACTGGCGGAGGCTATGAAAAAAATAACGGAGGAAGAACTGGAAGAAACGATACAAGTAAAGAGCCCATGGTTTGAGGCTAACCAGCCGAGGTATGAATTTTTACAGCATGTAGTGAACCATGGTACCTACCACAGAGGGCAGATAGTGACGATGTGCAGGAATATGGGTATAACGGATGCCTCTATGACTGACTACAATTACTTCAATGTAATGAATGAGCACAAATAAGAGAGGGCGCAATTAGTAATGATGAATAAAAAGCAGGAACAGGAGGTAGTTACCTACTACGCAAGCAGCCGTGAAGAATGGAGGGCGTGGCTGGAAGCGAACCATGAGACGGCACAACCGGTATGGCTGTTGCAGTACAGGAAGGGTAGTAATGTGCCGTCGCTAAGCTGGAGTGAGGCGGTGGAAGAGGCATTATGCTATGGGTGGATAGACAGTACGAGGCGGACCGTAGACCATGAAAGCTTTATGCAGTGCTTCAGCAAACGAAAGCCAAAGAGTGGGTGGTCGAAGATAAAAAAGGAGCATGTGGCACGGCTGAAGAAAGCCGGCCTGATGACGAAGGCCGGCCTGGCGGCAATAGCTATAGCAAAAGAAAACGGGCACTGGGGCATACTGGACGAGGTGGAGGAGCTGACGATACCTAAGGACCTGGAGAAGGAGTTTAAGGCCCATAAGGGATCGAAGGCGTTTTTTATGAGTTTGAGCAAATCGGTAAGGAAGGGTATGCTGCACTGGGTGGTGATGGCCAAGCGGCCCGAAACGAGGCAAAATCGGATACTGGAAATAGCAGAGCTGGCTGCAGAGCATAAGAAACCGAAGCAGTTTTAGCAAGGGGCAAATTTCAAACCCGCTCTTTCGGATCTGAATCTGAAAGAGCGGGTTACTTATTACAAATTTCGTGGTATCACGGATTCGAGATGCAAATCAGCTCTGTCTTATTTTTCATAACTTTGCAGAAGTAATTCATTAAAAAAGAAAACCGATGGCGGAGCGAAAAAGAAACCAATGGATAAAAAGCTACCTGCTTTTA
Organism: uncultured Flavipsychrobacter sp.; assembly: GCA_964478855.1. Classification (GTDB taxonomy): domain Bacteria; phylum Bacteroidota; class Bacteroidia; order Chitinophagales; family Chitinophagaceae; genus Nemorincola. The sequence continues at coordinate 25,217 of CAYZKL010000026.1, read as the reverse complement.
AACTGACCAGGTTGCCGGAAGAAGAAGAAAATGACCTGAAGAAAGTGAAAGAAGCTACCATAAAAGAACTGGAAGCCAATAAGGCGAAAGAACAGGAATGGTTTGACAAGGAACTGGATAAAAACTTAAAGAACATAAAATAGAAAGCATGGAAGGAACGATCAAAACAAACAAGGGCGATATAGTAATAGAATTTTTCGAAAAGGAAACGCCAAACACGGTGAACAACTTTGTGAAACTGGCGAAGTCGGAATTTTATAACGGGGTGAAGTTTCACCGTATCATAGGCAACTTTATGATACAGGGCGGCGACCCGCTGACCAAGGAAGAGGCTAAAAAGCACCTATGGGGTACAGGCGGACCGGGCTATAAGTTTGATGACGAAATAGGACCAACCAACAGCAATGCTGCAGGTACTATATCAATGGCGAATGCGGGACGTAATACGAACGGCAGCCAGTTCTTCATCAACATGGCAGATAACCATTTCCTGAACCCAAAGCATACTGCATTTGGTAAGGTGATAAAAGGTATGGAAGTGGTGCAGGCCATTGCTGGAGTACCTACCAATTCATCGGATCAGCCACTTGAACCTGTAGTTATAGACTCAGTGGTGTTTGCATAAGCACTGATAAAACATTAGCTATCAAAGCCCGCTCATAGAGCGGGCTTTTTTTTATGAAAATTATTGATAGCATATTTTATGATCTCACGTGTTTTTTATAATTTGGAATGCAATGAAACCACTGGTAGATAAACAGTATAAGCTGGAACGGTTTGAAGGGAAGGGCGGATGGACCTACGCCCGGATACCCGAGATACGTAAGGATAAAAACACGGCTTTCGGGTGGGTGCGGGTGAAAGGGAGTATAGATGGGTATGTGATATCGAAATATAGCCTGATGCCGATGGGTGATGGTAAGTTGATGCTGGCAGTAAAGGCAGAGATACGGAAGAAGATAGGCAAGCAGGCAGGAGACAAGGTGCATGTGATACTATACCCGGATGATGAACCGCTGGAGGTGCCGGGCGAGCTGCTGCTGTGCCTGCAGGATGAACCAAGGGCGCATGAGTTCTTCTTCTCGCTGACGGAGAGTGAGCGCAAGTTTTACATACAGTGGATATACAGCGCAAAGCGGGAACAGACTAAGACCGAACGTATGGCCAAAACGATAGACAGGCTATGCAATGGGCTGAAGCTATATGATAAGGATAATGGTGGGATGTAGGACGGTGGTATCATTTTTTTGAATCCTTAGAACCAACATTTACATTTATTGACAATAAACTTATTGCTATGACAAAGCAAGAATATAAGACAGTAATCAATGCCCCACGCGAAAAAGTGTGGGATGTACTGTGGGGCGAGGATACTTACCCGAAATGGACATCAGTTTTTGCAGAAGGCTCTATGGCCGAGACCGACTGGGCAAAAGGCAGTAAAGTGCTTTTTACTGATGGTAAAGGCAGTGGCATGGTATCGAGGATAGAGGAAAACATCCCGCACGAATATATGTCGATAGAGCACCTGGGAGAAATACGTGATGGTGTGGTAGATACTGAAAGTGATATGGTAAAGGCCTGGGCCGGATCGCACGAGAACTATACGCTAACCAGCGTGGGTGAAAACCAGACGGAAGTAACCGTAGATATGGACTTCAACGAAGAATTTGCAGAGATGTTCCGCAACATATGGCCGAAGGCACTTGCTAAGTTGAAAGAGCTATCTGAGCGATAAGTGTATGCGCTATATGCGTTCACTTTCGTGTTTCCATGCACCATAGCTTTTGGTCCACCCGGCAGTCTTGTAGCGGTACCAGAAGTGTAAGCATAGGCTGAGCGCAAACAATACACCGAATACGGGCCAGAACCATCTGCTTTTCCACAAGAAGGCAATAAGGAATGAGATAACGAGGTATTTCACAAACCTGAAACCGGTGGATTGAGACCGTTTGTCGAATGCGACCTGAAGCTCCCGTTTAATGATGTTGCTGAATGACATAGGAATATGTAGCAATAAAGGTACTGATAAAGAAAGAGGGTAAAGAGGTAATCCCGTTTTTATTATATTGTGATTCTTAATTACAAAATATGAAAATTGTTACACCACGTTTTGCGGTACATTATATTGCCGGTTTGTTGTTGCTACTGTGTGTTTCATCGTGTCATTACAACAAGTCGCACGACAAAGAGATAGCTGATGCCAAGCGGAAAGCAGTGGAATATTATAAGCTGGTGCAGCAAAGTAACACAGATGCTGTGCCAGCACTATTCAGTGATCATTTTTATAAAAGCACTACGCGCGATCATTTGCTGACGATGATCAATAATGCTAAGGTCGAATATGGTGCTATTACTTCCTATTATATGTCGGCGAGTAAAGATATGTATAGTTTTAAACGTGGAAAGGAGGATGAAACGATAGACCTGGTGTATAAAGTTACCTACTCATCCGGCCACATATCTAAAGAGCGTTTTACTTTCTTTCTGGAGGATGAAACAGTTGGGAAGATAGAGGCTTTTAAAATGAGCAAGTGGAAAGATGGTATAGAAGACGATGATGATGAACTGTAGGGGTTGTCGTAAAATCCGCTTTTTTTGTCGCAATCGTATTGCGTATATTTTTGAAGGTTGGCAGATATTTGCAGTATCAAATTGATAATCATAAATAGCTGATAATGGAAACTAATAGCAAACCAGTAATTACCATAGAGACAACAGTAAACGCACCTGTGCAAAAAGCATGGGATATATGGTCTGAACCTAAACACATCACTAAATGGGCCACCGCATCGGATGAATGGCATACACCGACGGCAGAGAACGACCTGCGTGCGGGGGGCAAATTCTCATCGCGCATGGAAGCAAAGGATGGCAGTATGGGTTTTGACTTCGGTGGTGTGTATGATGAAGTGCGCAACCATGAATACATAGCCTATACACTGGGCGATGGTCGTAAAGTGACGGTGAAATTTACTTCGGTAGGTGATGAGGTTAAGGTGGTACAAACATTTGAAGCAGAGGACCAGAACCCGCTGGAAATGCAGCAGGGAGGCTGGCAGGCTATCCTGAATAATTTTAAGAAATATACTGAATCAAACTAGACTACTGCTAACATACATGAGTAAAGAAGCCTGCCGCGTGGCAGGCTTTTGCTTTGTTACCCGTTTGTTATTTGCGGATATAATTTCCTGCTTTTTGCGATTAGTATAAAAGAAATGATTTTCCATATATCTTGTGTGAAAGAAGTAATTGTATGAAAGCAAATGAACAGGCAATGCCTTCATTCCATTTAGGTATCACTATGGCCGGAGCAGTATCGGCAGGTGCCTATACCAGTGGTGTTATGGATTACTTATTTGAGCTGCTGGATGTATGGGAGCAGGCAAAAAATGGAGTGGCAGCGGGAGCTGATGAATCTCTTATACCCAGGCACAATGTGGTGATAGATGCGATGGGTGGCGCATCGGCAGGAGGCATGGTAACCACAATGTCTGTGATACATGCACTGAAAGGAGACATAAAACCAATGAGGGATACGGAGATACCTCATACCAAGACAGGGAATATCTTTTATGATAACTGGGTTTTCCTGGATGATGATGATGACAGCCGCACCTTTGCAAAGCTGTGGGATACCAGCGACCTGAAAAGCGGCAGGCTGACCTCGTTGCTGAATACTTCGTTCATTGATAATATTACCGACCGGACATTTGAAGTGAAGGGTAACCTGGCAGACAAACTGAAAACGCTACCTTCATACATATCTCCTGATCTTGATGTTATCCTGTCGCACTGCCTGCTGCAGGGCATACCGCTGGAGATCAATTTTACCACACCTGTGGCGGAAGAGTTTGGATCCCAGGAGTCGACCTCGCATTGCACCTTCGAGCATTTTACACTTTCTCATTACAAGCTGAACCATTGCGTACTGCCGGATGAGCATAAGTATTTTATGCTTGACCCGTTTGACGAAAAATACCGTGAGATATTGAAGTATGCTACCAAGGCTACGGGCGCATTCCCGATAGGGTTGCAGTTACGTAAGTTTGATGACCAGCATTTTTCGGATAAGTATATACAGTCGATAGCGGAGCGTATCATATTCAGCAGGTTTGAGAATAAGACCACCAGCCAGAATACGCAGATCAACTGGGAGAATTTCCCGTCATCATTCAACCTGACCACGGTGGATGGTGGTACTGTGAACAATGAGCCGTTTGGTGAGATACTGAATATACTGAAAGAGCGCTATGAAGACTTTAACGAAAAGACAAAGCCACTATATGGCCTCATCATGGTGGATCCCTTGCCGGATGTGGTGGACCGTAAAATAGTGTGCAACGATCCCGAAGACCTGCTGGAAGTTATACCTATGCTGATAGGCACACTGCGCGAACAGGCTAAGGTAAAAAGAGCTGAAACACTTGACGCTTACTCTAATAACTACTACAGGGGTGTAATATCGCCACGGAGGTGGATAGCGCCGGGAGAGAAAGATGATTTCCCTATTGCCTGCGAGTCGATAGGCGCATTTGGTGGATTCCTGGATAAGAGTTTCCGTCATCATGACTTCTTCTTAGGTAGGGATAATGCGCGCAATTTTTTCAGGAACTATTTTGTGTTTGAATACCGCAAGGATACAGACCCAGCTAAGTGTAACATACACCCGATACACGAGCACTGGACGCCTGAAATGGTAGAGATGTTCAAGGTGGAGCGTAAAGGAGTAACTTTCCTGCCTATCATACCAGATATTAATATGGTGATAGAAAAACAAACAAAAGGAATGATATCGCCGTTTGTGTATTCAGTGAAGCATAAACCCAAGTTCGATCCAAGAGAGTTGTTTGAGCACCGTGCAAGGATAGAGCGGCGTTTTGAACGGATACTGACACTGGTGAAGGAAAAGAACGACCGTGTAACCAAAGCAAACTTAGCGCCGGTAACAGATAGATGGCTTGAAAAATACTACCACGAAAGCGGGTGGGATAAGTATAAGGGTGAACTTATAGGTAAGCTATTCAACAGGATATTTGACGCAGTAAAAGGAGGTTTATCCCGAAAGATAACTCGTGCTATTATGCGCTCTATACTTACCGACCTGGAAAAGATGGACCTGCTGGATACTACGATAGACCAGCATAAGTAAGTGCTTATCTATGTGGACTATAGTGATTTCCCGGAACTGATCCACACAAATGCAAATGCCGCCGCTATCGTAGCTGTAAGAAATACATACCAGAATATCCGCTGGCTGGAAATGTATTTATCGAAGTATTCAGTGCCTTTAAAAATATAACTTTCCCAGCCGTGAGGACCAGTGTATGTGGCTGCAGCATTTTTAAATATCTCCTGTTCCAGTACCCTGAGGTATTCTGCTTTTACCGTTACTCCGTTTATCAGTGCATTGGACCTGATGAGCGAGAGGGTAGTGATCACTATAGGTACGGCAGAAGCTATGGCCATAAATATTGCTCCAACACCTACCTTGGTAGATAGCCATGAATAGAACACGCCACATGCCAGCATTACATTGCGCTCCATCAACCTTTCTTCCTGCATATCATTAAGCAGGTGCTTGTGGTGGTCCTCATATTGTTTCACGTTGAAGTCGTAAATACGTTGCTCTGCAAGTTGTTCTTCGGTAGTTGCCATTGTGTTATACTTATACTTCAAATTTAATAATTCATTTTAAACTTCATTGATAAAAAACATGCATTTGTCGGTTGAATAGCAGAAATTTACAGCGATGTACATTGTGAAAAAGACATTGGTAGTATTGTTGTTATTGCTTCCCTGCATGGCTGTGGGGTACAACACTTATGCACAGCCGGCGAAAAGATATAATACTGACAGCCTGCTGAACGTGCTTGCAGAGCATAAACTTATTGGCAGGATATTGCAGCAGGCTGAACAATTATATGCAACTGCAGGAATTGATCCCGCTGATGTATCGCGTGATGCATTCAGGGTTGCATATCTTGAAAAAGCATTGATAGACAAGCGGGAGATAAGGATAAAACACAGGCACAAGTACCGCCAGCGCAATATTATTACAGTTGTTGACTTCACCCGTATGAGTAATGCCCGGCGTTTCATTGTAGTAGATACCAGGGCTGGAAAAGTGTTGTACGATACGCTGGTATCGCAGGGGGCAGGTAGAAAGCCGGATAAGAATGATAAATACATCATACCCGATCATTTCAGTAATATAAAAGGCAGTGAACTATCGAGCCTGGGGATGGTACTAACCACAAGGAGCAGGCAACCGGAAAACCCATGCCACTTCTGCAGGTTTGCAGCAACAATACCTCATGATTGCACAATAATAATGGAAGGACTGGAAAAGCGGGTGAATGATAATACCAAAGACCGGGATATAGTGATACATACTACCGGATCGAGAGACCTCAATAATGTAAAAGAACAATTGGGCATAGAGGATGCGGACTACAGGGTAGCTGAGGAAGGGTGCAGATGCTACCATACCAACGACAGCGGTACAAGGGTCATCAGTACGGCTGCCTATGCAAGTGCCTGTGGTATAACTGAGAACAGCGGCTACATAGGCCAAAGTAATGGCTGCCTGGTGCTGCCGGAGGAGAACCATATAGGAGTAATGCAAACCCTGAAGAAAGGTGCACTTATATTTACTTACTCAAATGTGATAACAGGCGGGACCAATTATTTTGAGCAATCGCCGATAATCAGGCAACTGATAAAGTTTGCCGCCGAGTGATCTGTTGCAGCTAAAGTATACGATAATTTTTCTATTCGTTTGAAGGCATTATTTTTGCAAGACCAAAGTTTACTTATCTTTGATAATATATGGATCTGACACATCTGCTACTATACATGTTAGCATGTATCCTGCTGATAGGTTTTTTTGCGGGAACGGAAATTGCGTTCATCTCTGCAAATAAGCTGAATATTGAACTTAGGAAAAAACAAGGCAAGCTCTCCGGGCGCATACTCGCCCGTTTCATGGAAAACCCATCTGAATTTATAGGTACCAGCCTTATTGGTGTCAATATACTACTGGTGGTCTATGGTCTGCTGGCAGCTGATGTGACCGATAAGCTACTTGCTCATTATCACATAGAACTTACAGAATACCCAAAATTGTTACTGGATACGCTGCTGGCTACGGTAGTGATATTGGTATTCGCTGAATTCCTGCCAAAGGCTATTTTCCGCTCAAAGGCAGATGCGTTGCTGACGGCATTCAGTGTGCCGATGATGATCACGTACTGGCTGCTGTTTCCGGTGGCCAAGATATTTGTATATATCTCTGAGTTCATCCTTAAGTACCTGTTCAATGTGCGGATCAAGGAAAACAAACAGGTGTTCAACCGTGTGGACCTGGAGCATTTTGTAAAGCAGAGCCTGCATGGACACGAGAGCGAGAACAACGAGGTGAATGCTGAACTTTTTGAGAATGCACTATACTTAGTGAATGTGCGCATACGTAAGTGTATGGTGCCTCGTAATGAAATAGAGGGGATAGACATCAATACATCGATAGCAGATACCCGCAAAAAATTCATTGATACCAAGTTGTCCAAGATCATCGTGTATGATGACAATATAGACACTATAGTGGGCTATATCCATCACCTGGATCTGAACCGTCGCCCCGCATCCATCAAGGAGATCATACATACCATTACCCCGGTTCCTGAAGCGATGAGTGCAGTGGACCTGATGAACAGGTTTACCAAGGAGCGCAAGAGCATAGCATGGGTAATAGATGAGTTTGGCGGTACAGCAGGTATTGTAACGATGGAAGATGTACTGGAAGAAATATTCGGCGACATCAATGATGAGTATGACGAGCAGGAGCATGTGGAGAAACAATTGTCTGAGAATGAATACATCTTCTCCGGCCGCCTGGAGCTTGATTACCTGAATGAAAAATACGGATTTGAGTTTCCTACGGAAGAGTCTGAAACACTATCGGGCTACATCATTACCGAGCATGAAACGATACCTAAGATCAAGGAGCGTATAGTGCTGGACAGGTACGAGTTTGATGTGCTGCTGGTAACAGATACCCGTATTGAGACCGTGAAGATGAAAGTGTTCAAATAGCAGTGTTTTAATTACATCATTATAAATCAATAATATGCCGGTACAACGCCCGTTCAACCTCAATAACTGGATAGAAGAGAACCGCCACCTGTTGAAACCACCTGTAGGGAACCAATGCGTATATAAAGACGCGGGCGACTTTATAGTGATGGTGGTAGGCGGCCCGAACAGTCGTAAGGACTTTCACTATAACGAGGGAGAAGAGTTGTTTTACCAGCTGGAAGGTGATGTAGTGGTGCGCATACAGGAAGATGGCAAGATAGTAGACATACCGATAAAACAAGGTGATATGTTCCTGCTGCCGGGCAGAACACCGCACTCGCCGCAAAGGGGAGCGGGTACTGTGGGCCTGGTAATAGAAGTGAAACGCAAGAGCGAAGAGATGGATGGCTTTATGTGGTTTTGCGAGAACTGCCACGAAAAATTGTACGAAGAGTATGCTCATGTAACAGACATAGTAGCGCAGTTGCCGCCTATCATGCAGCGTTTTTATTCGGATGAGGAGAAGCGTACCTGTAAGAAATGTGGTACCGTGATGGAACCACCAGCACCAAAGAAGTAGTTAGCGATATACATAATGAAAGCAGGCACCCATGGGTGCCTGCTTTCATTATGAGGGGTTTCTGTAGTTACTTCTTTTTCATTCCCGGAAATTTCATATTTAGTCCTTTCAGTGTTTTTTGCAGCGTTTTGGCTACGAGGTAAGATTTATACCAGTTCTGATCGGCAGGGATAATGTGCCATGCGGGATCTTTGCAATGTTCAAAAGCATCTTCATAGTATTTCATATAAGTATCCCATAGCTTGGATTCTTTGAAGTCATCGGCACTATACTTCCACATTTTCTGTGGTTTGCTGATGCGTTCCTCCAGTCTTTTCAATTGTTCCTCCTGCGATATGTGCAGGTAGAACTTGAGTATATGGGTATCATTATGTTCGGTGAGCAGGCGTTCGAAATCGTTGATGGCACGCATGCGTTTCTTAGCGGTATCATCATCGGTCATGCCGTGTACACGTGTCACCAGTATATCTTCGTAGTGCGACCGGTTAAATATTTCTATCATTCCACGGGCGGGTACCTGCTTATGTATTCGCCAAAGAAAATCATGAGCGAGTTCTTCCTCAGTTGGTTCTTTATAAGAGAAAACATTCACGCCCTGGGGATTCATGCTGGTGAAAACGTCTTTGGTAAGGCCATCCTTGCCACTGGCATCCATACCCTGTATAATGATGAGTATGTTGTGCCGGCCTTCGGCATACAGCAGGTTTTGCAATTCTTCAAGGTCTGCCAGAATGTGGGCAAACTCTTTCTTGGTATCTGATTTGTCCACCTCAAGCGGGGCACGGGTGTCAATGTCTTTAAGCCTGATCTTTTTCATGGTGATGATTGATGAAGTGCTGAGAATAATGTAATACTGTAACAAGGTAATGTTAGTTACCCTTTTCTTCTTTTCCTTTGTTCTTACTGCTCATCATCTGGCGGTATGCCTTAATAAAGATAGCGCCAAGATTCTTATAAGGCGGCACATAATCCGTGAATTTGCTTTGACCATCCTTATGCTTAGCGAAATACTCTTCAAGATCGTGCCACATGGTTATCCAGTTCACATCATCGCCTTGTAACAGGCTGGTATTCATCGATCTGAGTATTGGTTCGTTTACGGCACGGGCGCCGGTCTGCTTAGATGATACAATGTGGGCATCGGGGGAGCGGTCGAGCACCAGTGCCAGGTTGTGATAGCCGCCGCATGAACCAAGTATTACGATTCTTACACCGTTGTTCAGGTGTTTAAGAGTAGTAGGCAGGTGATAGCTATGGCCGCGATGTACTATGATAGAGGGATGGATACCGCTGTCGTTAAGGAACTTATCAAGGCTGTCCTGTGCTTCTTCATCCTGCGGTTCTTTGAGTGGCAGGTTGGCGTAGATAATGGTTTTCTTACCTGCGGCAGATGCTATTGTTGTCCAGTATTTGCCGGTAGCCACTTTCCATTTTTTGTCACCCTTAAAGGCATCTATAAAGCTGATGTAGGAGTCCTGCCCGTCTTTATCGCCATAAAAGAATACCTGCTGGTAAACGATGCCTGAATCATTTACGAGATCCTTGTAGCGTACTTTATTGATAGGCGGGAGATTGAGCCGCGATGAAGTGACGGCTGCGCCGGTATCGCTATAGGTGATTTTGTTGCCCTCGAACAGCCGGGAAAGGAGGCTGTATATGATGACCCCTTTTTTGCTTTTTTCGGCATAAGACAGTTCATAGTTCTCTTTCACCTTCTGTTCCAGAAAGGCAGATAATGCAGAGTCCCTGATGCTGCCGAATGCATCTGCCACATCAACTGCGTCCTCCAGTTCGTTATCGTTACCCTTCTGCAAGCCGGCTATGAAATCGCTCATCAGCTCCGTTCTGCTGGTGTCGCTCATGGTGCCTAGAAAATCGGAAAGTGTGTTGTACCCGGCACACATACGGATGAACGTACGGAAGTGATCATACCCAAGCGAATCGAGGAACTCATCGCCGGACATGGGTTTCATGCGTTCCATCAGCCGCTTAAATGTGCCAAGGAAGCTACTGGTGTAAATCTCGTCCTGTCCGTAAACCATTATGTAATATAAGGGTGCGGCGCTCATATCTTCCAGGCATTTGAACCTCACATCATCCTTCTCTTCATGCAGTTCATTAACCTGGCGCACATACTTGAGTGCCCTGTAGGTAAGCTCCGCGGTATAGGAGTTTTTGCCTACTGAATCACCTTCCAGTTTCAGCCTGACGAGGTTTTGAAAATACAGGTCAGGCTGAGCAGCAATGGTATCTACCTCGGCAAGCGTTTTGAGGCCACGGTATATATCATTAAGAAAAGGGAAAGCTTTGAGTGGCGCTTTTGATTTAGATGCGATCAATACAATGGTCTGTACCAATGGATCCTTTGTGAGCCATACCGGGTTTTTATATACCGGGTTGGTAGAGGTAGCATACTTGAAGATCAGATCAGGGTCAATGCGGGCCACCTCTTTGATGATGTTGCCTGCAAACGTATCGTTGCTGTATTCCTCCAGCCTGCGGATCATCATCATCGGGTCGGCCTTGCCCACTTCTGTATAAATGTATGCCCTGACCTCGGGATAGGTATCGAACAAATGTTTGCCGTTCTCCAGCGTATAGATATTATTGTTGGCGATGGCAAATTTCATCAGCCTGTTCTCATTGATAGCAATGAGCATACTATCCATATTTGCTACAAGGTTGATGTAGTAGTCTGCATCAGGGCGTTGATCATTTTTGTAGAGGCGCAGCATTTCCCATACGGCACGCAGGTATCCTATCTTTTGCTGGTTGTCCATTACTGCTGCGCGGCGGTTGTCCGGCATATTCTCAATGCGTATCTGCATGGCATCCACATCATTGAGTATGGCCTTGCTCAGTGCTTCGGTATAAGAGGAATCTCTTACAAAAGTAACAATGGTATCAGGTTCGCCGTCTATGCGGTCTATCAGTAGTTGTTCCTTATCTATCTTATCGTGAAAACCGACACGAGGCATAGGTATAGGGTGCATCAGGGTATCCTGCAGGTAAGGATTTATTACCGCTACAGTATCCTTTTTCTTGTACTTGCTGTACACAGGGAAGGCAGGTGGCGCGGGTTTTTTCTTGACCGGTGGTACATACTTATGTTGCCCATAGGTGTGGGTGCTTAAGAAAAGTAGCAGGCATACGAGTGCAGGCCACCTGAAGACAGTAGAGAAGGTTGTGCGACTAAATGAATTGGTCATCAATAAATTCCTACCGGAATTTACCCGGTTACGGAGCAGGAACATGTAGCCAAATATACTTTGAAAAGTGTAAACAAAAGGTGAAAGCTATGAAACGGAATGTGTTATCCACATATTGCACACCAAAGCGGTAAATGGTGATAGTCAAAATATAATACTATAATACTTTTTGCTATTTTTGGTTTTACCATTCATGACATCACTGCTTACGGATAACGTTATTACCCGCACTGCTATGCGTATGTACAGGCATTTTGATACTGTACCACCAGCCATAGCTATAGAGCAATACCGTTTTTATATTATTTCCAATATCGGATATACGCTGGGGTGGCTGATACATACTGCCTGGCTCATCATCTTTGCTTACCTGGGGCAGTTTACCATGATGCAGATACAGGTAGCCAGTATTGCCTGCCATATCCTGGCAATAATACTGAACCGGAAAGGCTACCTGGAGGCGGCGATGGTAGTAGGTATGCTGGAAGTAGTGGCGCACCAGGTAATAGCTGTGGGCCTGCTGGGGTGGGATGCGGGTTTTCAATATGCAGCTATTGCGTTCTTTCCATACCTGAAACAGGATGGCAGCATAGTAGTGAAGTCATTACTGGTATTGGCCTGCATGGTCAGTTACCTGTACCTGGATATTGCATTTAAAGGAGCGTTGCCGGTTTATATACTAAGTGAGGATGCAGTGAGCTGGTTCAATTATTCCAACATTATCTTATGTTTCTTATTTATAGCCACATGGGGACTTTTTCTGACCATAGCTATACGCCGCACAGAAACGGTGCTGCTGGAAAAGAAACAACAGCTATATGCCGCAGAGAAAGCAATGGAGCAGGCAGAGATGATGCGCCAACTGGAGGTGAAAGAGAGAGATATGGAGATATTCCGGCTGAGGAATGTGGAGTTAAAGAACAGTAATGATGCCATCATTGCACAAAACAAACTGATAGAAGAAGAGAAAAGAAGATCAGAGGCATTGCTGCTGAATATATTGCCGGAACAGACCGCCACCGAACTGCTGCGCGAAGGCCATGCTAAAAGCCATAAATATGAAGCAGTGACCGTAATGTTCACCGACTTTGTGAACTTTACAACGATAGCAGCGGAACTGCGAGCGGAGGACCTGGTGCAGCATATAGATGAATATTTCAGAGCTTTTGACGAGATAACGCTGAAACATGGTGTAGAGAAAATAAAGACGATAGGCGATGCGTATATGTGTGCAGGCGGGCTACCTGTAGAGAATACGACACACGCGCATGATGTGCTTAATGCGGCAATGGATATTATCCGATTTATGGAGACGAATGAGAGCCGGTTCTTTACTATCAGGATAGGGGTGCATACCGGACCTCTTGTAGCTGGCGTAGTAGGTAAGCATAAGTTTCAGTATGATATATGGGGAGACGCAGTAAATATTGCGGCGCGGATGGAGCAGAACTCATTACCCGGCAGGATCAATATATCGGGAGCTACATACCAATTGGTAAAAGATAAGATAGAATGCGAGTACAGAGGTAAGATACTCGCGAAGAACAAAGGCGAATTGGATATGTATTTTGTCGGTAATGCTAACGCATAAAAGATGAAGCGCACCACAAGTGGTGCGCTTCGGTATTGAGTGATTGAATTGTATTTATAGTTTCACAAACTTTTGCACGCTGTTGCCATTTTCGCCTTTCACCGTTACATAGTACAGACCTGCAGGCAGTGCTTTTACGTTCACTTTGGTTTGTGTATTGCTGATAGCTTGCTGCATCATTACCTGGCCTATGCTGTTGCTGATGGTAAGCGATGTGTAACTGCTGTTAGCTGTTTTTATGGTTAGCTCGTCTGTTGCGGGGTTGGGGTAGAGGGTGACGTTGTTGTAAGTTGCGAGTACTGTTTCAGAGATCAATGGTGCGGGGCATCCTTTTGTATTTTTTACGGTATTGGTCATAACCACATCGTTATAGTCGAAGTAAATGCCCACCCTGCTCATTATATTAGCACCAATGGGCAGACCCTGTTTGTTGCTGATAGTGTATCTAAACATACCGTCACACAGCCCGTGATAAGAACTGTCCAGCAGGTTAATATCCGGGAAATCGAATTTCATAATTGTATGACCGGATACAACAGATTTGGAAATGAACATATTATGAGAGCTCATGACTATTCTTAATGTAGACGGATCAAGATTGGCAGATAATGTATCCATCACATAAATATTAAAAGCGGTATCGTTTCCTGTATTCTCAAAATGGACTGTAAATGTGAATTGAGTATCTACATTGTAGCAGGACGCCGGTGCGACTTCGATCGCATTTGGGTCGCAAGACGCACGGACAGTATCTATACGTATCTCTGTATTATCGGCAATAAATGCATCTCCTGATGTTGGGGCTATTGTAAAACGTTCATGTACTGTATCTCCGCCTGTAAGATAGCCTGTTGCTGGGTTATGCCACAAAACATAGTATATATCTTTGGGTGATGGATCAGTGTTGCTAAGTGGTGCTGTATTCCAAGTTAGGGTGTTAGCAGTTGTTGAGATAGGAGAAGGCTTTGCACCGCCTCTATAGATGTACTTAGGGCTGTATGTGAGCGTTGCCGTGCCTAAAGTGGGAAAGCAATAACTGTTACCCAGGTAGATATGTCCCCATTGGTCATCAGGACCGGTTACAGGAACATAGCTATCAACTGACAAGTCAAATGTGCTTCCTGTGATGCAAGTTAGTCCGAACCAAGATATAGGGCTAGTATGGCCAACGGCAGGTAGTGTAGTAGATATTGTGCCGGTAGATGGGCATGTAAGAGAAAAGCCAGGAGCTATGGAAATTACTTTGAAATTGTATACGTCGCCAGGGATACCATATGCTTTATAATCAAAACCACAGGTAGAGGAAATGGTATCAATGGCTATGCCATTTGAGTCTATTTCTGTAAGTACCTGTTTAATAGTGTAAGGTTCGGTCAAACTTTTCGAACAGTTACCATCGCCATCATTGTAAAATCTAACTGGTGTCTCAACACAATAGTTGTGATTGTACACATAGCTGAATGAATCAACTAAAGTAATGCCATAATACAACTCGTGCCGTATACGATAACTTCCGTTCGCGAGGTATGTATGTGAGGTTTTGGCTAAACCCGTAACTCCGTTCGCAGACAAGCTGACACTATTGGTATCTGTAGTAACATCTCCATAATCAGTAATAATTGCCATTCCAGCATTCCAGCTTTTTGTTCTAAGAGTTACAGATGGGCCACTACATTGTTTGTTTATGAAAACTTTAAAGCTATCTGATCCTAAACCTGCACCGGTCCACGGAAATGGCACCATTGGCTCATAAGAGAACCTGCGTAGTTTATTAGCAAAGTTGGTATAGTAAATATATCCGTTTAAGGGGTCTGCATGTATGATTGCGGGATCTACTTTAGCGGCGTTTACAGATATTCCCTCAGCAGAACTGCCGGCTCCCTTACCTGCCCCGGCTATCTTATAAGCTTTCCCGGTGGCAGCATCTACCCTCCAAATATATTCAGCGTAATTATCTCCAATGAACATATTGCCATCTGCATCAACACTGAAACCAAACAAGTCTCTAAAAAATATACTGGTTGCAGGAGAGCCGTCTGTACTACTTGTACCTCCGCCTGCAACAATATTAAGTATGCCCGTGCTAAGATTAACTTTATATATTCTGCCGCTAGGGTTATCATTAATGTAAAGATTACCATGTGCGTCTTGTGCTATATTTCTTACAGACGTAGCACCGAAAGATGCATTGGTAGCAGGCATGCCGTCTACTGTAGAAGCTCCCCCGCCGGCTACTACAGTTACAGCGCCAGTAACAGGATTTGTTTTATTAACATGTGCATAAACGTCACTACTATAAATATTCCCGTCCTGATCAACATAAACGCATCTGGAATTACCTGTTGCCACGGTTGTGATAATGCCGGTTACGTTATCCACCTTGCGAATCTTCCCACTATGGTAATCGGCAATGTATAAATTGTCGTTGTTGTCAATACATAAGCCTCTGACAGTATTGAGTGGTGATGATATTGCTGGAATGCCATCCGCTCCATACCCTGCTGTTCCTGTACCTGCAACAGTATTTATAAAGCCAGTTAAGTGATCGATCTTTTTTACAACATTTGCACTCTCGTCAGAGACATATATATTCCCGGAATGGTCAATTGCGATGCCATAGGCATAATTTAGTATGGCTGCAGTAGCAGGTACACCATCTGTCAAAGAAGTTCCTCCCCCTGCAACGGTATGTACAAGTCCAGTTTGGGCAAATGCATTGTTAATATTAAATGCGGCTGCAATAATCAATAGCAATAGGATAGTTTTTTTCATAGGGGTATTTTATAGCTTTAAAATATAATTACAGTTTCACAAACTTCTGCACGCTGTTGCCGTTCTCTCCTCTTATGGTTACATAGTACAGGCCTGCGGGTAATACTTTTACGTTTACCTTGGTTTGTGTGTTGCTTATGGCTTGCTGCAGCAACACCTGGCCTATGCTGTTGCTGATCGTTAGTGATGTGTAGCTGCTGTTAGCTGTTTTTATGGTTAGCTCGTCTGTTGTAGGGTTAGGGTATAGGGTGACGTTGTTTTGGTTCACATAGGTATTGATATTTTTAACAGGAGGGCAACCGACAGTGTTGGTTGCGGTGTTTGTCATTACCACAGGATTCTCATCGAAGTAGATACCGGCACGGTTGGAAATCAACGACCAGTATGGTATTGCTACCTTCGTTTTTACTTTATAAATAAAAAGGCCGTGGCACAGGTCTTTGTGACTGCTATCCGGGAGCATGATATTCGGGAAATCGAATTTGAGAACTGTTTGTCCGAGATGCTGTGATTTGTGTACAAAAACATCGGCAGAAGCAGAGACCATTCTAAAAGAAGACGGGTCAATGAAGTTGGATAAGGTGTCCATCACATAGATGTTGTGTGCAGTATCATTGCCTGTGTTTTCAAAACCGATGGTGTATTGCAACTCAGTGCCTGCTACAATACAGCCCGCAGGGCTTACATCCACAAAGTTTGGATCGTAGCTTGATTTTACTGTATCAACGCTTATAACAATATTGTCAACAGGGTTTCCATCTCCTGATATCGGATTAATATAGTATTCTGATTTGACAGTATCTCCGGGGAAGTAGTCCACTCCTGTCGGACTTTTAGCGCTAATACTCAGATATGTAGTTGGGTCTGTAACATCTAATGAGCCAAAATTCCATGTTGTTGTATTCCCAGTTGTAGTCGCCGGAGTAATATTTGAATACCAATATTGAAATTTAGGGCTGATATTTACGGTTAATGTTGCAGGTGTAGGTATGCATAACGCATTATCTATTAATAAGGCTATAGATAACCGATGAGGACCGACCCTTACAGTAGTAAATTCGCGCAGGTCAAATCCTGAAGATGCGCCACAGGTAAAGCCGAAATATTCAGCGGCATAGGTGGTAGTAGAAGCCAGGATGGTCTGTGATATGCTGCCGGTAGGGGGGCAGGATACATGAGTATTGCCGGGGAATGTGATAGGTTTAAATGTAAATAAATCACCGGGATTGCAATAGGCATCATAATATGTACCGCATAAAACTGAAATGGTATCATTAGCAATCCCATTTTTGCTTACTTCTATAGACGATGGTAGCCGCATGTATGTTTCGCCGGGGTCTTTTATACAATTACTGTTTTTTTCGATGTAACATAGCACTGGCACCGTACGGCAAAATGAATATGTGTAAGCAAAGGAGACAGAATCTAATCGGACTGATGCATTGACCATCACGACCTTTATATTGTAAGTACCGGACACTGGGTATGAATGATAGATCATGGCGCTTGCTCCGGATAATATATTAACAGCTACAGGTGTTGTATCTATTTTTCCATCTCCGTAATCTGTAATGATGTTGTATGCTGGGTCATAGTGTTGTAATGAGACGATTAGTTTAGGCCCATTACAATTTTTTATTACATACACGTCGATACTATCACTTGATATGGTTGGCGCCTTCCCTGCTCTGGGGTTTAAATTGGTTATCCGCCTAACCTTATTGGCGTTATTAGAGTAGAAGAGATTTCCGTAATTATCCAGGAACATATATTCAGGGCGAATGTCTGTATTAAGAGGAAGATCTCCTTCAGATGCCGACCCACCGCCGCCTGCGATGGTATTGATTGTGCCGGTATTTGCATAAATAACTTTTATTTTACGATCAGACAGTGATCCCGCATAAATATTTCCGTAGCAATCAACTGCAATGTCCGTAAGGTTATTCAATCTCGCGCTTGTTGCGGGAACGCCATCAGCTGTTGAGGTGCCGCCGCCTGCGATTGTTGTTATTATTCCGGTAATCGCATCGACTTTGCGAATTCTGTCACTACCCCCATCTGCAAAATAGATATTACCTGCTGCATCTTCGGCAATGCCTACAGAACTTGAGATGATCTGTGCATTTGTTGCCGCCCCTCCATCTCCTAATCCGGATGTGCCACCTCCGGCTATTGTCGTTATAATGCCTGTGGAGCTAGTTATCTTTCTCAGACGATACCGCTCTAAGATCAAGAGATCACCTGAATGATCTAAAAATACATTGGAAGGAGAATTCAGCGAGGCAGCAGTTGCCGGGATACCATCACTGGCGGATGTTCCATTGCCGGCTATTGTACTGATATTGCCTGTTGCGGCATTGATTTTCCTTACCAAGCCATAAGTAGTCAGATAAATGTTATCTGCGGCATCCACAGTGACGCCGCTTAGTCCGGATAAGATGGCACTTGTAGCAGGAACACCATCTGAGGTAGTGCTGCCGGGACCGGCAATTGTTGTAATGATCCCTGTTGCTGCAGCAACCTTTTGTATCGTGCTGTCGCCTTCCGCGAAATAGACATTGCCTGATATATCTACATAAACCCCTCTTGCACGGGATATAGATGCACTTGTAGCAGGGCCAGACGTCCATCGGGGAGCAGTGCCTCCGCCGGCTACGGTATAGACATAACTCCCTGTTTGTCCCACTACAGGCAAATTCATAAATATCATGAATGCAACAAGGAGCAGAAAATAGGATTTGTTTTTCATACTAGCGTTTTTAGATGGTTATCCGCATTTATTGTATTTATAGTTTCACAAACTTCTGCACGCTGTTGCCGTTCTCTCCTCTTATGGTTACATAGTACAGGCCTGCGGGTAATACTTTTACGTTTACCTTGGTTTGTGTGTTGCTTATGGCTTGCTGCAGCAACACCTGGCCTATGCTGTTGCTGATGGTAAGCGATGAGTAGCTGCCGTTAGCTGTTTTTATGGTTAGTTCGTCGGTTGTTGGGTTGGGGTAGATGGTTGGTGTGCTGTTCTTGGTGAGGCCGGCAACGCCAAGCTCAGGGCATCCGATAGTATAGTTTGTTGGTTCTGTCATTACTACCGGGTTGTAATCGAAATAGATACCAACTGTGTTGGGGATAACAGTGCCGCTGGCTGTACCGGTTTTCGTCCTGATCTTATAAACGATCATTCCGTGGTTAAGGTTATGATGGCTGCTGTCCGGCAACATAATATTCGGCATGTCAAATTTTAAAGTGGTAATACCACCGTTATTCAGCTTTGCCATATTCATGTATGATGAGGCTGCCACAATTTTTATAGTTGCAGGGTCCAGGTGGGCAGATAATGTGTCCATTACATGAATGTTATGGGCAGTATCATTCCCGGTATTTTCGAAAACGATTGTATATTCCATTTCCTGCCCAGGGTCACCGCAACGGGGATTGACAGCTATGAAGTTAGGATCGTAGGCGCCTCTAACGGTGTCAGAGAGATTAACTAAATTATCTGCTGGGTTTGCATCGCCGGAAACGGGGTTGATCGTGTAATCTGAATTTACGGTGTCACCACCGAGGTAATAAGGAGGAGCCAAAACTTCACCATATACTGTAACCAATATGGGTGCAGCAATGGCAGATGACATGCCCGGGAATGACCATGTGGCCTGGTAGCCGGAATAGGAGACCGGCGTATGCGAACTAGCGAAGTAAGCATAATTTGTACCCATGTTGATGGACAGCGTGCCTGTTTGCGGTGTACAGTATTTGTTTTCTATAAGCGCGAAATTATGGGTGAATGCTGCCGTTGGATTTGAAGCAGGGTGTACCGCGAGATCGAACCCCGGGGTGCCTGAGCAGTTAAACCCAACGAAATTGTGGGCGATAGTACCCCCAACAGGCTTAATGGTATCGGAAATAATGCCAGATGCCGGACAACTAACAGCAAGGCCGGGAGGCATTGCGATAACAGTAAGTGTATAGATATCGCCCGGATTTCCGATTGCCTGATAATAAAAACCTCCTGTGGAAGTGATCGTATCTACAGCTACACCGTTTGAATCTATAGCGATGGTAACCGGCAGATATATCGGGTAGTCAGTGGCGAGGCTATACAGGCAATCTCCGTTCATATCCAGATAGAAATCGGCCATGAGTGCATTGCACAGCGTATAACTATAAGAATAGGTAATGGAGTCGATGGCGGTAGTACCGTTGTATAAGACATGCTTGACTGAAAACACACCCGACGAATTGTAGGTATGACTAAAGGAAAGAATACCCGCATTGCCACAGGTGCCGCCGATCACGGGTGCTGTAGCCGTTGTTCCATCGCCAAAATAGGTAAGTATATTATCTCCTGCCGTCCAAGTGGGCGTAGTAATAAAGAAATCAGCACCACTGCAATTGTCGGTGATATAGACATTCATTATTGCTGATGTAATGGTGGGATTTAAGCTCATTTTTCTCACCTTACCCCTGTTGTCGGCATAAAATATATCACCCTTTGCATCAGCTGCCAACTGGCCCATGCCGCTGGGTATATCTGTACATGATGGTGATGCGTATTCTGCAGTTGTTGTTCCGGCACCGGTAGCAGTAGTAATAATACCTGTGAAGGCATCTACTTTCCTGACCACTCCACTATTTCTTTGGGCGATGTAAATATTGCCAATGACGTCACATGTAATATCGGAAGGGTTGCCAACTGCTGCTGCGGTTCCCGGCCCCCCATCACCAGTATATCCACTTACGCCATTGCCCGCGATAGTGGTAATAATACCAGAAGGGTCTATTTTTCTTATCCTACTGTAACTATCGCCTCCTACATATACATTGCCTGCATTATCGGCACACACACTTGTAGCTTCTACAGGTGTGCTTGTGGCAGGTACACCGTCGGTGACAACAGATGGCATGATACCATTTCCGGCAATCGTTGTAATTATGCCGGTTGCAGCATCTATTTTTCTTACGCGTACGTCATCTGCGATGTAAAAATTGCCTGCCTGATCTATAAACACGTCTTTGGCGTTACGAAATCCGCATCCTGTGGCTCCGGTAGCTGTTGCAGGGCCACCATCTCCGTTAAATCCCAAACCAATGTTGCCGGCGACAGTTGTTATTATACCCGATGTGGCATCGATCTTTCGTATGCGTTCGCCGGTATCAGAAAAGAAAAGATTACCATAGCCGTCAACGCAAAGCCCTCTTGGTTCCAACTGTGCGGATGTAGCAGGTACACCGTCTACTTTTAGTGCACCGCCGCCACCTATTCGCGTGATAATACCAGAACGGTCAATTTTTTTGACCCGAAATATAGAGTCGAGCACATAAATATTACCTGAAGCATCAACAGTTATGCCGGTAGTCACTCCTATTTTGGCATTGGTTGCGGGAATACCATCAATCGATAAGGTGCCACCGCCGGCTACCGTGTGTATATGGCCTGATTGCGCAGATGCAGATATGTTCATAAATATGAGTGCAATCAGTGACAGGAAATTAGATAGGTTCTTCATACTTGTATTTTAATGCGGTATAGTGTTTTATAGTTGTTTACAGTTTCACAAACTTCTGCACGCTGTTGCCACTTTCTCCTTTTATAGTTACATAGTACAGGCCGGCCGGCAGTGCTTTTACGTTTACTTTGGTTTGTGTATTGCTTATTGTTTGCTGCATCATTGCCTGGCCTATGCTGTTGCTGATAGTAAGCGATGTGTAGCTGCTGTTAGCTGTTTTTATCGTTAGTTCGTCGGTTGCGGGGTTGGGGTATAGCGTTGGTTTTGATTCTGATATTGATTGTAGCCCTACGGGCGCACACTCATTACAGATAATGTTTTCTACGGTATTGGTCATAATGACAGGATTGATATCGAAGTAGATGCCTGCCTGGTTATATATCTTAGTGCCGTTCGGCAAGCCATCTTTCGCTTTAATTTTAAAGAATACAGCACCGTCGCATAAGCCATGATGGGAACTGTCGAGCAGTTTAATATTCGGGAAATCGAATTTCACAATGTTATGTCCTCCTACATTTGCGATAGCAATATCCATCTGAGCAGATGCTGCTAATATTTCCAAAGTACGTATATCCACATGATCAGATAAAGTATCCATCAGGTAGATGTTGTGCGCTGTATCATTGCCAGTATTCTCAAAATGGATAGTATACGTTAGCATAGTGCCGGAACGAATGTATCCTTCGGGTGACACTTCTATATAATTTGGATCAAAGCCACTTTTTACTGTATCTATCCACGAAATAAAATTGTTTGTAGGGTCACTATCACCGGAAATCGGATCTACTTTACATTGAGAATGAACAGTATCTCCTACTGGTAAATATGGAGATGTTTTATAAAGGTCATAAATTATTTTCGCTCCCTTAGACACGCAAATTCCAGTAATATTCCAGGTAATTGTGTTGCCGATCGAGCTTGTTGGTGGTGGATAGAAATCTGAAAATCCAAATTTTGGACTTGTATTGAGAGTGATTGTGACATTTTGGGGGGTAGGAGACGGATTTGCAATTAGTATGGTGCCACTGTTTTGGTGAACGCCACATCTGCTGGTAATATATTCCTGAATGTCGTAATAGCCAGGCGGCCATGTTATCCCTAATTCTTTTACCGGGTAATTATTGACCGTTGATTGAATGGTGTCATATAAAATACCGGGTGCAGGACAGGGAGCTATTGCACCCCATGGATTCGGAACCAGTCTGAAAGCATATACAGTACCGGGCCCTCCTAATGCTCTATAGTATAGTCCGGATGTTACAGATACTGTGTCTATAATTACTCCATTAGAATCAACCCTTATTTTTATCGGGTAGATTCCCGTTTCTCCAGCATCATTAACACAGTTGTTATTCCAGTCGTAAAATAATTTTATGGGTAAGGTGTGGCAATAATGATAGGTGTGTGAGAAAGAAACCGAATCTACAGGCACGGTGCCGTTATAAATAACTTCCCTGATAGAGTAAACACCCGGGAAATTGTAAATATGAAAAACATCGGCCTGGCAAGGAGCTGTAGTAGTCAATGGAGTATTATGCTGACGCAAAATTATTAACGTAGATAAAAACGGGAATAGAATAAGATGACAAGCCACTTGCAAGGCATGTGGTTTTACAACGATAATATGTGGAGGTGGTTGGATATACAGTGTAGTATAGGGAAGAACCTCCGGTTATTGTCGTCCAGGATGTGCCATCGGGCGACGATTCCCATTGATAGTCAACACCACAAACCCCAAGTGCATAACCTATTAAACTTAGATCTACAGGACTTCCTGCACATGACGCAAATGTGTTCGCTGTTGCCGTGTCTAAGGAAGGCGTTCCCCAGCAATGTGTACCTACAATGATATTTCTAGTGGTATTGCAGCCTGAGTCGCTATATGTTATTATTGCTGTTCCTAATGAAATGCCTGTAACAATACCGGACATTGAATCTATTGTTGCTATAGCTATACTACTACTACTCCAGGTCGCTGAACCCCATAACGGTCCCAAGGTATATAAATGAGCAGTATCGCTTATGCAAATATTGGTCTTACCTAAAATGGGAGGTAGCAAGGGTCGCACTCTTAGATAATAACTATAACTACTACCTGTATAGGATATATAAACAACTCCTGAAGTGACACCTGTGACAATACCCGTTGATGAACCTACTGTAGCTATTGCAGTGTTGCTACTGGTCCATATGCCACCCGGAACAGGGTCACTTAAAGTTATACTTGTTCCTAAACACACAAATGATGGGCCTGAAATTGCAAATGAGTGATTTGATAACAGCATTGCACAGCATATTATCAGCAGTTTTAACAGATAGGAATGTTTCATAAAATATTAATTTTTGATAGAGTTAAAGAAATCAAATAATACAATTATTAATTTGATTGCAATGTAGTGAATATAACAATGCAAAAAATCAGTATAAATACCGATTTTTTATTTCCAATAATAATTTTATTTTTCTAATTTGATGGCTATTTTTCTGAGGTATTTGCTAGGCAATTATTTCTGCAATATGACCAGAAATCGATGATCTGTAATAAGGAACAGCTAAAATGATTGTTTAATAATCGACTTTTTACTGCCTGTTTTTTCTTAATTTCGCAATCCATTTTGAATTTTTATTTTGAATTTTTAGTTTTTATTATATGTTCGATAATCTGAGTGAGCGGCTCGACTCCGCATTTAAACTGCTGAAAGGTGAAGGCCGTATCAATGAGATAAATGTAGCCTCTACGGTAAAGGAAATACGCCGTGCGCTGGTAGATGCGGATGTGAACTATAAAATAGCCAAGGACCTTACCGACAGGGTAAAGGAAAAGGCAATGGGTGAGAAAGTGATCACATCGGTGAGCCCGGGCCAGCTGATGGTGAAAATAGTGAAGGACGAACTGGCAGAACTGATGGGCGGCAAGGAAGAAGAGCTGAGCCTGGCTGGAAAACCAACGATCATACTTATAGCGGGGTTGCAGGGATCGGGTAAGACGACGTTCTCCGGTAAGCTGGCTAACTTTCTGAAAACAAAGAAGGGACGTAACCCGTTGCTTGTAGCTGCGGATATATACCGCCCTGCTGCGATGGAACAGCTGCGCGTGCTGGGTGAGCAGGTGAAGGTGCCTGTGCATATAGAGGCAGATAATAAAAACGCGGTGTCTATAGCGCAGAACGCAATAGCATATGCAAAACAGAACAATCATAATGTAGTGATCATAGATACTGCGGGCCGCCTTGCCATAGATGAGGTGATGATGCAGGAAGTAGCCAATATAAGGAGTGCCGTAGAACCACACGAGATACTGTTTGTAGTGGACTCTATGACGGGACAGGATGCGGTGAACACTGCTAAGGCATTCAACGACCGCCTGGATTTTACCGGTGTGGTACTGACCAAGCTGGATGGTGATACGCGTGGTGGTGCAGCATTGACTATACGCTATGTGGTAGATAAGCCCATAAAGTTTGTGAGCATGGGCGAAAAGC
>CAYZKL010000025.1:30224-43343 GCA_964478855.1 uncultured Flavipsychrobacter sp. | reverse complement strand
AAATCGTTTGCTTTACAAATATAGCTGAAGATGAAAAATTACTGTTGATAGAATTAAGACCAATCCCATAGTACTTCTCCATGGCGATAATTGGTGATGCTGCCGTCCGCCAGTTGCACCTGCAAGGTACCGTCATCGAGGGCACCTAATATGGTTGCTTCCCATTGTTCACCCTCTTTGCTGAATGCCTGTTTCCTTCCTCGTTTATACAACAACTCATTATACCGTGCCATTGCTGTACCGGCCGGGGCAATAACTTCTGTACTTTGTAGTATGCCACTTATCAACTCATCGCGCAAAACCACCATATCTAAATCCGAACCCGTGGCTATACGAAGCGATGTAGCAAACGGCAGCCCTTCGGGAAATGCCACCTGGCCAACGTTAAGACCGAGACCAACGACACTATGTGTCCACCGGCTGCCACGGATCACATTTTCAATAAGGATTCCCCCTGCCTTTTTGTCATTAATAATGATATCATTGGGCCATTTAATGTGCAGTTCACCGTCGGTGAGCACATTTTGCAAAACATTGGCAATTGCTGTTGCCACTGTTGCATTAAATATAGATTGCTCCCTGATTGTGTGTACAGGAGCAACAATTACGCTCATAAGAAGGCTTTGGCCGGGCTCATCCACCCAGGTTCTGCCACGCTGCCCCTTGCCACCCGACTGGCTACGGGCCACAATTGTCAGTCCGGGCCGTGCCTTATCGGCATCAATAAGCTGCATGGCATAGTTATTGGTGCTATCTATGCAATCAAGTTCGATTATAGTCAATTCAAGCAAAGTTTCAGGTTAAGTGAGAAAAGATTTATAATTTTGATAAACTGAAAAGTATTATTCAACAAAAATAAGCTACAAATCATTT
This sequence comes from uncultured Flavipsychrobacter sp., assembly GCA_964478855.1. GTDB lineage: Bacteria > Bacteroidota > Bacteroidia > Chitinophagales > Chitinophagaceae > Nemorincola. Next base: position 42,470 of record CAYZKL010000025.1, on the reverse strand, counting down.
GGAGAAAGTAATAACTGCATTACAGGAAAGAAAAAAGACGGCAACCCGCCTCACGAAGAACAGCAGGCTTTTCAAAACCATCTTAACAGCAATACAAGATAAAAAAGGGGATAATATCGTTTCGCTTGATCTGAAAAAGATAGATGAAGCGGTGGCCGATTTTTTTGTACTCTGCGAAGCAAAATCGAACGTACAGTTAAAAGCTATAGCGAATAACATAATAGACGAGGTTGAAAAAGAGTGCGATGAAAAGCCATATCATGTAGAGCATGGGGATACATGGACCCTTGTGGACTATGTGAACGTGGTAATACATATTTTCCAGCATGAACAAAGGCTGTTTTACAACCTGGAGAGCCTGTGGGAAGATGCACCCCGTACGGAACATTGATCCGAGATGTCATAAAATGATCATCCGCTTGCTGCTCAGACCATTAATTAACAATAAGTACAGATTCAAAGACCAAAATGGAAGATAATTCACAAAAGCCCGGGAATAGACCGGGAAATGAAAATCCGACCCCGAGGAAAGGACCTAAGTTCAATATCTACTGGATATATGGTATCATACTGGTAGCTATCATTGGCGCAAACTTTATCGGAAACATAGGCAGTACCCCTACCGAACAAACATTCCAGGATTTCAAGAAGTACCTGGAAAAGCTGCAGGTAGCCAAACTGGTAGTTATCAATAACGACCATGTAAAGGTATACCTGAAACCGGGTGCCGTACCCGCACAACCTGCAGGCAAAATACCATCTCTTGCAAAAGAAAGCAGCGATAAGACGCCTGCTTTTTCTTTTAAAATAGGCACTGTTGACCAGTTCAATAAAGACCTGCAGGAAGCACAGAAAAATCTGCCGGAAGGCGATAAGGTGCCTGTTGAGTACGATCATGAAGGCGACTACCTGCATGCACTGCTGCAGACCATATTGCTGCCATTGATCTTTATAGTGGCCATGTACTTCCTTGTGTTCCGTAAGATGGGCTCAGGTGGCGGCGGCGGCGGCGCAGGTGGTATATTCAACATCGGCAAATCGAAAGCTCAGCTTTTTGAAAAAGGCACACGTGTGAACATTACGTTCAATGACGTTGCCGGACTTGATGAAGCTAAGGTAGAAGTAATGGAAATAGTGGATTTCCTTAAAAATCCTAAAAAATATACTGCATTAGGTGGTAAAATACCTAAGGGTGCATTGCTGGTGGGACCTCCGGGTACCGGTAAAACATTGCTTGCGAAGGCAATGGCCGGCGAAGCACAAGTACCGTTCTTCTCTATGTCCGGTTCTGATTTCGTAGAGCTATTCGTAGGAGTGGGTGCGAGCCGTGTTCGTGACCTGTTCAAGCAGGCACGTGAAAAAGCACCTTGTATCGTGTTTATCGATGAGATAGACGCCATTGGCCGTGCACGTGGTAAGAATGTAGTGATGAGCAACGACGAGCGTGAAAACACGCTGAACCAGCTGCTTGTGGAAATGGATGGTTTCAGCGGAGATAGCGGTATCATCGTACTAGCGGCAACCAACCGTCCCGACGTACTGGATACAGCATTGTTGCGCCCGGGACGTTTCGACCGCCAGATATCTATAGACATCCCTGATGTAAAGGGCCGTGAGAAGATATTTGATGTGCATCTGAAACCGATCAAAAAGTCTAAAGACCTGAACATACATAAGCTGGCAGTACAGACCCCAGGGTTTGCGGGTGCTGACATTGCCAACATCTGTAACGAGGCTGCGCTTATTGCCGCACGTAAAGGCAAGAGCGAAGTAGATATGAGCGACTTTAATGACGCCATAGACCGTGTAATCGGTGGACTTGAAAAGAAAAACAAGATAATACTGCCGGAAGAAAAACGAATAATAGCTTATCACGAGGCAGGCCACGCAGTATCAGGCTGGTTCCTGGAGCATGCGCATCCGCTGGTGAAAGTAACGATTGTACCTCGTGGCGTAGCAGCACTTGGATATGCCCAATACCTGCCGAAAGAAGTATATATCCGCACTACTGATCACCTGCTGGATGATATGTGTATGTCGCTTGGCGGACGTGCAGTAGAGGAACTGATCTTCGGTAAAATATCTACCGGAGCCCTCAGTGACCTGCAACACGTTACCCGTACAGCATATGCCATGGTATCTATGTACGGTATGAACAATGTAGTAGGTAACATATCATTTTACGATCCTCAGAACGAAAACAGCTTCTCTAAACCATACTCAGAAGAGACAGGTAAGATGATAGATGATGAGGTAAGGAAACTGGTGGAATTTGCTTACCAGCGTGTAAAACAACTGCTGCAAGATAAGGTTGAATTTGTAAAGGTTATAGCTGAAGAATTGCTTAAAAAAGAAGTATTGTTCAAAGACGATATGGAAACACTGATAGGCAAGCGCCCTTATGAAGATGCAATAGCTAATGAAGAGCCATTTGTACCGGACAGCGTGCTGAATCCGAACGTATAATTATACCCAAAAGTTAAAAGTCAAAAACTAAAAGTTACTTTTTAGTTTTTGACTTTTGTTTTTTATCGGTAATTTTAAACAAGAAAACATTTCCTGTCTCTACTTTTTTAACTTTGATACATGCAAACCTTCAAAACATCTAAGGCAAGGGAAAATATCCTGAGCAGGATACGCAAAGGACTTGGCGAACAGCCGCTACCTATGCCCTATCCTGAGGTGGAAAAGGAAGGCGGACCAATGTATGCGGAGACAGGCGTAGCGCCTGAAGAAGCTTTTGCAGAAGCCTTCATACGGCTTGGCGGTAAGTTTATCTTCTGCGAGAACGAGCAGGAGCTGATAGCCAATATCGTAATCCTGTTCGAGAACCAAGGATGGGAGCACCTGCTATGCGCTGATGAACGCCTGCTTAGGTTATTCAGCAATAACAAGATAGATATACTGGAGCCGGCTGACCCTAAAGCGGAAAGTGCTGAAGCCTGTATAACAAGCTGTGAGATGCTTGTAGCACGAACAGGATCAATATTACTGAGCAGCAAGCAAAACATGGGGCGAACAGCACCTGTGTACTACCCTGTTCACATTGTGTTTGCTTATGCCAACCAGGTAGTGCCTGATATTGAGGATGGGTTCAATGCACTGAAGAAAAGATATGGTACGGACCTTCCGTCAATGATCAACCTGACAACAGGTCCAAGCCGTACTGCCGACATCGAAAAGACACTGGTAGTAGGTGTACACGGACCGGGAGAGGTCTATTGCTTTTATATCAACGCAGATATGTAGTCCTCTGGCCCTAAAGGGAACCGGCGGGTATGGATAAAACAGAAATGGCTGCTTAGGGCAGCCATTTCTGTTTTTATTAAAATGCGGATTATTATAAATGAATTGCTTCGCCGAGCGCTACTTCAACAGCGTCCTTCACACCTTCACTCATAGTTGGGTGCGGATGTATGCTGTCCAGCACTTCCTGCCATGTGGTTTCCAGTTTGCGTGCAACTACAGTTTCAGCAATGGTCTCCGTAACGTTGTAACCAATAGAGTGTGTACCCAGCCATTCACCATACTTAGCATCAAATATCACCTTTACAAAACCTTCCGTAGCACCGGCTGCGCTGGCCTTACCCGAAGCTGAGAACGGGAACTTACCTACCTTAATTTCATAACCAGCATCCTTAGCCTGCTTTTCGGTCATACCTACGCTGGCGATCTCCGGTGAGCAATAAGTACAGCCCGGTACGTTGCCGTAATCCAGTGGCTCAGGCATATGCTTGTACTTCCCTTCTTTGTGCGCTATAGCCTCTACACAGATCACCGCACCCTTAGATGCTACGTGAGCCAATGCCTGACCAGGAGTGATATCGCCGATAGCATATACGCCGTCAACGCTTGTTTTGTAATATTTATCAACAACAACCCTACCCTTCTCAGTCTTTACATTCAGTGCTTCAAGGCCTATGTTCTCAATGTTTGCAGCAATACCTACCGCGCTCAATACCACATCTGCTTCGAGTATCTCTTCGCCGGTCTCAGTTTTCACAGTTGCTTTTACGCCTTCGCCGGATGCATCCAATTTCTCAACAGAGGAATTGGTCATTATTTTGATACCTTTTTTGCGGAACGTCCTTTCCAATTCTTTAGAAATGTCTTCATCCTCAACTGGCACTATACGTGGCAGGAACTCAACAATAGTAACCTTAGTGCCTATGCTGTTATAGAAGTAAGCAAACTCTACGCCTATGGCACCTGAGCCTACTACTATCATTGTTTTAGGTTGTGTTGGCAACGACATCGCTTCACGATAACCTACCACCTTCTTACCATCCTGTGGAAGGTTTGGTAACTGGCGGCTACGGGCACCTGTAGCAAGAATAACGTGCTTGGCCTGATGCACGGCTACTTTACCATCTGCACCGGTCACTTCTACTTCCTTCTTTGCATTCAGCTTACCCATGCCCATGATGACGTCGATCTTGTTCTTCTTCATCAGGAACTGGATACCCTTACTCATTTTATCTGCAACACCACGGCTACGCTTTATTACCGCACCGAAGTCGGCTTTAAAATCTGTAGCTACAATACCGTAATCGGCAGCATGCGTGAAGTTCTCGAATACGCTGGCACTCTTCAAAAGTGCCTTGGTAGGGATACAACCCCAGTTGAGACAAATACCACCGAGGCTTTCTTTTTCCACTATCGCGGTCTTATAGCCCAACTGTGATGCACGGATAGCAGCCACATAACCACCCGGTCCGCTTCCAATTACAATTATATCATATGCCATAATAGCTAACTTATTTATTTGATCAATGAATTGTGAGGGGGCAAATGTAGTAAAAAAGTAAACAGGTAATAATGAATAGAAAAGAATGAATTGTGTATGGTGAGAAAATAGCGGGTCTTAATCATATAAAAATGTCGTGAATATAATTGCTACGGGCTATGAAAACATAAATTTTCTATTTTTAGGGTAATAAATAACTAGCCATATGCAAAAGCTGCTTGTCGCACTTCTATTTACTATTTTCATTGCAATACCGGCATCTGCCCAGAAACGAAAAAAGGAACCAATCAACCCACAGACTGTACATGCGATAGAATTGTATAACTGCAGTGCACATAAATTAAAGAAATTATCGAAACCACAGATAGGTGAATTTGTAGCAGCATGGAACCTGGCTAAGCCAAAAGGCTCAGAGAATTTTGTACCTGCATACACCATCAGAGTATTCATGGCGGATAATGTAAAGAGGGACTTCACATCGAGCGAATACAGGATACAGGAACATGATGGTACAACCTTCAGACTGGAGGACCCAAAGCTGCTGGATAAACTGTGGGAGAACCCATAAATGCAGCTATAGCTACTAAGAGCTAACAATGAGCACTCATGTATTTTCTTCTTTTATAATAAATGATCCATGTATTTTTATTGAAACGTTTCTTTAGTATTAATAATATGCAAATCGTTCACTGAAATAGAAGTGTATCTTTGAGCCCTACTGCATCATGAAACCTTTGTCTTTTTTCAACTGGTCATTAAGTAAAGCGCTGGATATAGAACCGGACAGCTTTCTGAAGGCCCGTATCCGCATCATATATACCATACTGCTCTTCTCTATAGCCAAGGCTGTAATAGTAATAACTATCGGGTCAGCCAATGACCAATGGCTACAGGTAACCAGGGCTGCGATGGCTATGCTACTTTATATTGGGTTAATAAAATTGGTGCTTTATAAGCCGCAACAGATAAAGACGCTGACGCACATCATGCTCATTGCGGGCGTACTGATCGTGTGGACGAACATCTTCATGTATGCGCACCGGATCAATCTTGTGTCTATCCAGTTCGTATTCATGATCGTGCTAAGCAGCTTCTATATACTGGGCAGCAGGATCGCTATGGCGTATTCGTTTGTGAGCATACTACCAGTAATGCTGTTCCTGGTATTCAAGGGCAACCTCGACATCTATTTTGCCAATGCACCGCAGGAACTGGCATCACCCGGATTTGAGATAATAGTAGTACTTAACTTCATCTCTATCATTATGTCTCACTACCTGTTCTTTGAGGCATTTAATGAGAACATAAGAGAGAAAGAACAACTGAACCTGCAACTGCAATCATCTATAGCCGAGGCTAATAAACTTGCCGCTACCCGATCCAACTTCCTGTCTACTATATCGCATGAGCTGCGTACACCACTCAACTCTGTAATAGGTATCACAGAATTGCTGATGGAAGATAAACCCGAACCACGCCAGCAGGAGAATCTGAAGATATTGCAGTTCTCTGCCCTTGACCTGCTATCCCTTATCAATAACGTACTTGATATTAATAAGATAGACTCTGATATGCTGGAACTGGAAGCAATACCCTTCCGGCTGGCAGAGGTGGTGCAGAATATATGCTCGGGGCTGCGTATAAAAGCTACAGACAAACAACTTAACTTTTTGCTGGATATAGATCAGCGCCTGAGCAACACGACTGTGATCAGCGACCCGACCCGTATATCGCAGCTCATCAATAACCTTGTAAGCAATGCGATCAAGTTTACAGAAAAGGGCAACATTACTGTGAAGCTGGAATGCACCAACGAAAGTACACACGGTGTAGATGTGCTGTTCTCCGTAACCGATACCGGTACGGGCATACACCCCGACAGACACGATAGCATCTTCGAATTGTTTACGCAGGCGGAATCGCATATAACCCGCAAGTATGGCGGTACCGGCCTTGGCCTTGCTATTGTGAAGCAGGTACTGGCATTGTTTGGCAGTGCGATACACCTGGAAAGCAGCCCCGGCAACGGCTCCCGTTTCTACTTTACTGTGCACTTCACTACTGTAGCAGATGCTTTGGCAAATACGCCACCAGCGATAACTGAAACACCGGAACGCCCGGATCTGAGCCACCTGAAAATACTTGTTGCAGAGGATAATGATGTGAACAGGCTCATCATGAAGAAACAGCTGGACAAGATGAACCTGGTGCCGCAGATAGTAGAGAACGGTAAGCAGGCTTATGATGCCGTGATGGCGAATCACTATCATGCTGTGCTTATGGACCTGCATATGCCTGAACTGGACGGCTATGAAGCTACCAGGCAGATACGTGCTCTTGCCGATGCTGTTAAAGCCGGGACTCATATCATCGCATTCACCGCATCTGTGACTGAGCAACAGAAGATCATGGACCACGGATTCAATGACTTCCTGTACAAGCCGGTGAATATGCATGACCTGCGCGATAAACTGGAGCAGATAGCGGCACGAGATGCTGCTAAGGTTGCTGAGGGTTCAGCTGTATCAATCTGATCTGGCAGTCTTGAGCATACGACTAATAAATGGAGCTGTAATGGTACCAAGCACAACACCTCCGGCAAGTATCAACATCAAATTGGCAATAAACAGGAACCAGTTATTGTTTGACAACATCCGGGTATAGTTAATGGCGAGTACTGTGACCACAGATGCTATCCAACCGAGTATACAGGCTAGTATCCATATTGCAGGTGTGGAGGTATATGGCCTGAGTACCCTGTACTGCAGCATGCCGGTAAGCAAACTGCCCACGCATACACTGCAGAGCAGGTAATAGTCGCCGAGATTGATGTTTGCAAACATTTTCAAAAGATCAAACAGCAGGAATGGCAGGCCAAGTCCAGCAACGGCAGACCATATCCATGCCATACCAACGCCGCAGAGACGGCGTAGTACCCGCCACTGCGTATACCCTACCCCAAGACCTATACCAACGCCGGTGTAGAACTGCATATTGTGGATTCCAGCACCCTCGAACAGACCCGATAACAGCAGTATGAGAACGATGCTGAGGAACCAACCAAAGGCGGTCGCCTTTAACCACCTGCCGATAATACTACCCTTTGCCATACTGCAATTTTGCAATTTTTATGGAAATGTAAAGTTAAATAGTAGCGGTACCGGGGATGCAATAATTTTATTGTAACTGCGTTTTCTTATTCAAAACCAATATCTTTATTATGATGGTAACGAAGATCAGCACTGTAATACTGGCGATGAGCGCATACTCCGCAGCAGCTGCATTTGAGTTTAAGCCCAGCCTGTCGATGCTGGGTAGCAGCACTATAACGACAAACAATACGACTATGCAGTCGGGCCTGTTTGACGTGATGAACCGCAGGACCAACTTCGGTTTTGAGTTCACCAACAAGTTCCCCATCACTAATGACTACTTTATCAGGACAGGTATACGGCGTAATACTTACCGCACTGTGATAGCCGGGAAAAACCTGCTGCCAACTGTTGTAGCATACTATCCGCTGATATGGGACAGAAGGCATGCCAGCCTTACAGTACCTGTTCAGATAGGCAGAGACTTTACTACGCGCGATGGCCACAAAGGCGATTTTTATATTGGCGGATCGGCGGGGGTTAGGATGCTATCGTCGGCAAAGGCAATGGTATCCGGTGGATACAATGCTTTCAACAACAATACTGACACCATCACTACCAGCATAATAGATAACAGTGACCAGTCACCCACCGACTTCTTTGCGACGGCGGATGCGGGTTTTAATTACAAACCTTTCAGAGCAAACTCTCGTTTTACGCTTGGGGCTTTCTGCTCTGTACAACTGACACAGTCATCACCAAATGCTTTTCACGGCACAGTGCGCAATGGGACCACGGGAACAGAATACCGGTATGATGTGCGACACAGCGAGCGGGTTATTAACTGTACAGTTATGCTGAGCTATTCTTTCGGGAAACACAGATCAACACCGTCACCGAGTTTGTTGGAGCAGCCATAAGAACCACCAGAGGAAATCCGGCTTAGTTGGCTAGTTTGATTGCTACAAGCTTCCTGATTTCTGACACTGCCTTTCTATCCTTTACATCTATCCTGATGCCGCGGCCCTCGGCATAGACCTTTGCATTGGCGAGTTCTGTTTTAATGGGTTCGGCAATGTCGCTTTGTAGTACCTGGTCTGTAGCCTTCTGGCCAAATACAAATGCGGCCTTAAAGAACTTGTCGCGCGGAAGGAGATACAGCACTACTCTCTTTTTATCGCTGAGGCGAAAGCTCCAGCCAAACTTAGCACCTGAATAGTGCCACTCTTCAGTAATGGCAGGATGCAGTTCCTTAGTACAGGCAATAAGTTCCTGCCAGTATTTGGAGGTGGTGCCTAATGCCCCTGCCAGGTCTTCATCAGCAGGCTTTGAGCCCTTGTCCATAAATATGCTGTGCATGGGCGCTAAATTATTGATTTTTCATTTGCGGCAAGGAGAAAGTGCCGGATCTCCACGAGAGAGATCCGGCATTTTGATATGCTATTGTTACTTGTTCTTTAACTGAGGCAGCAAATCGTCGAGACCTTCCATAGCCATTGTAATGCCTTCTTTGAAACCCATGTTGATAGTTGCTTCGAGTTGTGCAAGGTCTGGGTAGGTGATGTTGAATTCTACCAGGGTTATGTCTCCTTTGCCGGTGAAGAGCACATCCCATTTTGACTTTGGCATACTGTCGTTGATATTGCCATCGGAATCGGAAAAGGCATCGATGCCAGAGAAGCTTTTCTGGGGTTGAACATCCTTGTAAGTGGCAACGGCCCAGTGCTCCTGACCTTCCGGTCCTACCATTGCGTATAGCCATGTGCCACCTTCGCTGAAGTCCATACTCTTTGTTCTTGCTTTCCATGGTTTTGGTGCCCACCACAGGTCCAGGATCTCGCTTTTGGTATAAGCATCCCAGATCAGGGGCAGTTCTGCAGCAAATTCTCTCTTTATCGAGATCGTGTTGTTGTCTTTATTTACAATAAAGTCAAATGCCAGGTTCTTGTTCATTTCTATTGTTTTTGATGGTTAATAATACTTTGTCCAATTCGTTGAAACGGCCCTCCCATATCTTTTTGAACTGATCGAGCCAGTTGTCTATTTCTTTCATTTTGCTAACTTCTATTTTGTAATAAATTTCACGCCCTGACTGCTCCTGCTTCACCAGCTGACATTCGGCAAGTATGCCGAGGTGCTTGGATACGGCCTGCCGGGTGGTATCGAAGTGTATGGCTATGGCATTGGGTGTCATGGCCTGTGCGGCGATAAGGAGCAGTATTGCACGCCTGGTGGGATCTGCTATTGCCTGAAAAACATCTCTTCTCATTCGTTTACTATTTGCAACCGTTCAGTTGCAAATATACGCAACTAATCGGTTGCGCAAAATTTATTTTGATGTAATTTTTGAGTTTGGGAGTTGATCGGGAAATCTTCCCGGTGTGCAATTTTAGAAATTTCCCACATTGCTATTGATAATCAATCATTTAGTGTTTTAAAAGTTCTCACTTTTTCACAGTAGTCGTAAGTCGTGAGTCATAAGTCGTAAGTCCGCGAGCTGGTAGTGTGCAATCCTCCTTGGCTATCTCTTTCGCTGAAGCCATGGCGATTGAAAAAGCTATGGCGGACGAACCCTCCTTCGCTAAAGCTACGGCGGGCGAAGAAAAATTTCCCACATTGCTATTGATAATCAATCATTTAGGCTTTTAAAAGTTCTCACTTTTTCACAGTAGTCGTAAGTCGTGAGTCATAAGTCGTAAGTCTGTCTCGTCCTGATATTTAGTTGACTTTTGGAAACTTTGAAGCAAGCCGGACTATCTGTAAGCAAAGGTAGTATGGGCGGTAATGCGATATCGTGAAACATACCCACATTTTGGATGGTGAAAACCTGTGCGTGCTAAAGCAGGAAAGGGTTTGAGGATGAAAAATGGTTGTGGGTAAATTCTCTGTGGATTGTTTGGAAACAGAGAAAGGGATCTAGCTGCATCAAGGTAAATACCGGTTGTAAACCGGGAGATCTACTCAGACCCGAGTCTGCTATGCACGAGGCTATGCTACAGACTCGAGCCAGACGGGCGTCTTTGTTTTATCTGTTTTCTTTCTTCTTTCCCCGACCATAAAAAAAATCCATAAACGCCTTATTCATTTTTCGCCAGTCGTCTTTTGAAAACCGGCTACCATTTATGGGGTTTTTCACATCGTGGTCATGCATTTCCTGTATCAGGATTAAAAACTTATTTAGCATCCTTCGCAAGAAAGTCATATTTCAAAAATACAAAAAAAATGATTTGATGTTCTTAGGTTATGATTGGTGCGTGTAATTGGGTATAGTTGCCATAACGCAAGAATGGGATTACAAATCCGAAAGAGCGATGAGTGATATTGATCATGCATTAAGTTAATTCGCGTCATTACTAAAGGTGAGGTTTTGAATACCTTTGGTTAAAAGCAATACTTTGAATTATACAACTGCAGAAAATGCTATTGAACTGGTAAAAAGCGGAAACAGGGTTTTTATTCATGGCAGCGCTGCAACTCCGCTAAAATTAATTGATGCGCTGTTTCAGCGAGCCGGGTTAATAAATAATATTGAACTCGTAGCCATTAGTATATACGGGGAAATAGGTTGGAACCGGCCGCAAGTACTAGACAGTTTTTACCTGAATTCTCTTTTTGTATCGGAGAACGTAAGGACATGGGTAAACTCTGAACGGGGTGATTATATCCCTGTATTCCTAAGTGAAATACCCAAACTGTTTGATGGTGGTTATCTGCCTATTGATGTTGCAATACTGCATGTATCTCCACCTGATGCACATGGCTACTGCACATTAGGCACATCTGCTGATATAGCCATTAGTGCGGTAAGAAATGCCAAAAAAATCATAGCACAGGTCAATCCCCGCATGCCGCGTGTATTAGGAGATGGTATCATTCACGTTTCCCGATTTGATGCCGCTGTATGGGATGAAGCAGAACTATTTGAAGTGAATTATGCAGATAAAGCAGATGAGGTATCCAATAAAATAGCGCTGCAGGTTGCCTCCCTGATAGATGACGGAGCTACCCTGCAAATGGGCATTGGCGCCATTCCTAATGCCATTTTAAATGCACTAAGCAACCATAAAGACCTGGGAATACATACCGAGATGTTTTCGGACGGGGTAATACCTCTTGTAGAAAAAGGTGTGATCACCAATGCGAAGAAGAAAATATCATGCGGTAAAATAGTGAGTTCATTTATCCTGGGAACACGAAAGGTTTATGATTTTGTTGATAATAACCCATATGTCAATTGCATGGACGTGGCTTTTGTGAATGATGTTGATGTGATCAGGAAAAACCCAAAGGTAGTTGCTATAAACAGCGCCATTGAGATAGATATTACCGGACAGGTATGCGCTGATTCTATCGGCACTTATCAGTACTCAGGTATAGGCGGGCAAATGGATTTTATGCGGGGAGCTG
>CAYZKL010000025.1:25603-30214 GCA_964478855.1 uncultured Flavipsychrobacter sp. | reverse complement strand
AACCAATTATTGCCATGCCATCTGTTACCAACAAGGGTATATCCAGGATAGTACCTTACTTAAATGAGGGGGCAGGTGTAGTGACCACAAGAGGACACATCCACTATATAGCTACCGAATATGGCGTTGTAAACTTATTTGGTAAAAACCTGGAGCAACGGGCCCGGCTGCTTATAGACATTGCTCATCCGGCACACAGGGAAACGCTTGAAAAGGCCTATCATCAGCGATTTGGCAGGCTGATAAAAAGGCTGGTATAGGGCAAGTCGAAAAGACTTGCTAAACTGATAGGCACAAGGAAAACACAGGCGCCAATGCTGGAATTACTGGCGTTGCAAACGCCGCGCCGTGGCATCCTCGTTGCAAACGAGGACGAGTGCAGGGCCAATGAGGGGATTAATGCTATGGCGGTTTTTATTAAGTTTGCATAATTGATTGCCACAATATAAAATGTAATGATGTGAGATCTCCAGATGTTGATGTAGATGCATATATAAAAATCACCACAGGGTTACTAGGTGTAGCCTATCCCATTTTATTTCAAGTAGTTTCAAAACTAGATGATAAATATGGCTCAGTTAATATTGTGGGGTTATTAGATAGCGAAAACGAAAAAAAATGGTTTAAGTGGTTATTAATTATCGATTTAGTAGCTGTATTCGTTTGGTCTTTAAAAATTCCACCATTAGCTCCATTGGAAGGAAATTACATTGTTGATAATTCAGGAGTAATACTTGTAGTTTTGACAACCACGTTGCTAGTGATTGCTTTCTTCCTTTTTGTTGAAAAGATATTAATATATTATACTCCAGCAAAATTTATTAATTACTTAAAAAAGAAACATGGAAGTGAAAAAAACGTACATAGTATAAAATATTTTCAAGCTATATCCGATGTGTTTTTGCATTATGTTCAAAAACAAAATCATACATTAACCTTAACTTTTTTGGAGTTTTTTACTTTAGCATTTTTTAATAAACGTCAGAATGCAAGTGATACTCCAGTTGAATATCCGAATGAATATTATATACTCATTAGAAAAACAATAGAGGAATTAGCAGTTCAAAAAAATAAAAGGAACTACGCCGTTGAATCCTTCACAGTTGGAGGGTTATGGCTTTTAGGAGACTTTGGTGCCAGTAAAATTTCGAAAGCAACTTATACATGTCTATGGAGCAATCTAGTTTTATCATTAGAATATGAGAAGGACTCCTTTATTCTTCATCACTGGAAAACGGCACACCAGTATATGTGGGTTCAACTACCCCCATTGCAACGTGAGTATAATGATAAATATGAATTATCAAATGAGGATTTAATAGTTCAACGAGAACAAGAAAGGAAAGCTTTTTTAGAATTCCATTATGCGCTTGGAGGACTGCTATTGTATAAAAATCGCTATTCTTGTATCGGCAAAATATTTAAGTATACAACAAGCAAACCTCCGAGATATGAATTGTTGCCAGAAACCATGGATGAAATTTTATGCGTTTATAATGAATTTGCTGATCCCTATGATTTAAGGGATCCATGGCTTGCAGCAAAATATGGATTCCCGGGACAAGATGCAATTGAGTCTAGCGCCACAGTAAAAAGATTTGTAAAAGAATATTTATCAATACTTTTCTTACGTCAATATAGTTTACATCAATATTATGTCCATACAGACCCTTTGAGTTTTTCAGCAATTCCTGAACAACAAAGTAAAAGACTTCATTGGCTTGAAACTATTGATTATTTAAAGAATATTGTTTCTAACTCATTGAAGAATTTAGAATTAATGAAGGAGTTAAAACTTGATTTTATTACCGAAAAATGGTGTATCGAAAATAAGAAGTTGTATCCGCTTGAATTTATCGATAAACTAAAAGGAGAACTGAAAGCCAAATATGAGGAGGGACAAATTATTCAGCCGTTATCTCAAGAAAAAGTAAGAAACGTCTTTAAAATTGCAACGGAAATACTTGAACCAACAATTCTATTATATAAAAAATTCAATGTCTTCAGTGCGCTAAAAGAGTATAACAGTTGGTTTATTAGTGGTCGAAGAATTACGTTAACAAAAGATGCCTTTTCAGAAGACCCAATAGTGTCCCACTTAAATTATGATACAATTCTCCCTAGAGGTATAATTGAATGTATAAATCACGATATCGCTGCAACATTTCTATTTAATCGTTCAAAAAATTATTTACTTAAAAAAGAAGATATTTTTTTAGCAATTGAAAAAATTGTAGGTACAAACGATGATTACATAATAGTAACATTTGGAGTTGAACTAACCAAGTACTTATCCGAACTGAAAGTTAGAGGATTTTCACTTGAAAAATACAAGAATATTCCAATAATTAACCTCAATGGTAGTAGAAATCTATCGCAATCATTCTTTATTTTGAAAAAAGATGATATTCCTAATATTCAAACAAGTGAACTTGACGAAGAACTTATTAAGGAGTATTCGCTGAAAAAAATTAGTGACGAATGCCATATTTATGCTTCTGTATTGGATTTAAATAAAGTTGATGAAAATATAATAAAAGTAAATTCAGATGGTAAAAGCGCTGATGAAATAAAAAAATCAGTTTTATATTCTATAATGTTCTCGTTAGAAGTTAAATGGAATAAAAAAGTTGAATTGATACATATACTTGAGTATTCGGAATATGGTGAAAAAGGTTTGCCAAATTCTTTGGATGATGTTGCTTAGTTACTAATAATGAACGTAATTCTAACATCAACCTACCTTAAAACAATTCCCCCTGCCCTGTCTTTCCTGAGTGTTTTCGTTCGTGGTCGAGGAGCCACTGCTTGCGGGGCAGGCCGCCACCATAGCCTATGAGGCTGCCGTTCTCCCCTATTACCCGGTGGCAGGGAATGATGATGGCAATACCGTTCTCGCCATTGGCACCTGCTACGGCACGTATGGCTTTCTCATTGCCAAGGAAGATGGATTGCTGCTTGTAGGAGCGGGTCTCGCCATAAGGTATCTGCAAGAGGCCCTGCCATACACTCTTCTGAAACGTGGTACCGAGCAGGTGCAACGGCACAGTGAAGTCTTTACGGATGCCGAGGAAGTACTCGCCTATTTGCTCCTTCAGTGTAATGAAATGAGGATGATCGCCCTCCAAGAACTTATCGCCGCTAAGGGTCTCTATGCGCTTCATGATGGTATCTATGCTGCGGCGGTACTGGAAGTCGAACAGGCAGATGCCCTCATCGGTAGCAGCAGCACGCATCATGCCCACAGGCGTATCGAATAATGTAAGTGCGATCATGTGAATTGATCCTGTAATTTACTCAGCCTGCCAGACAATCTGAAATAATTTTACCCACCTCTGCAGCACGGTCGTACACCATGATGTGGGAGCCATCCTGCAGCCAGTGATGGGGCTTTACCCGGGCAGAGTCTATGACCTTGTCGTTGGTGCCATGAATATGGGTGACATTGGCAGGACAGGAATCATTGTTCCAGGTAAGGAGCGCGTGGGTACACCACCGCACAAATTCTGGATCGGCACTGCGGATCATATCGCTGAGCATCTGCTTTGTTTCGGGCGTATCTGCACCGAGGGCATAGAGGATAAAGAAGTTGGGCGTATGGAAGAAGTAAGACGGCACCACATCGTGCCGGCTGAGCCAGCGCAGCAGGTTGCTGTCGTAGCCCAGCTCTTCGCTGGTCTTGGCGCTGGAGACTATGAATACCTGCCAGTGCGGGTGCTGCTTAGCAATCTCTACAGACAGCATACCACCCAGCGAGACGCCGACAATAATGGCATGGGTATCGGTGACCTGTGCGGCCATCTTAGCGGCATAGGTGGCCATGGTATCGGCAGGATCGTATGCGACCCAGGGAAGGGCAACTACGTTGTAGCCGGGCACAGTAAGGTTATTGAAAATGCGGCCATCGGCAGCGAGGCCACTAATACAGAATATCGTTTTCACAGTACAGCAAATGTACTGCTAAGATAAGCTATAGCAAGGAATCAGATAACTGTCTGCTTGAAACGCTCTTTGATATTGTTGGTAAGATCGGAACTGATGATGCGGCTGGTAGCCTCGATCATGTTGCGGAATGCAAATGCATGTGCTATACCGTGGCTGATCATCACCGGGCTGTTGATACCGAGGATGGGTGTGCCGCCATATATCTCGAAATCGAAGTTGTCGAGGAACGGATCTGAGATGCCTTTCTGTACCTTGAAGATGTCGTAGATAGATTCGGCCATCTTGATAGCAACATTGCCTACGAAGCCTTCGCAAACAATAACATCGGCCTTATCGAGGAAGATATCGCGGCCCTCGATGTTGCCAATGAAGTTGATACCAGGCTGCTCCTTGAGTAACGGATAAGTAGCCTGGCAAAGGATGTTGCCCTTGCCTTCTTCTTCACCGATATTGAGCAGGCCTACGCGTGGGTTGGCCTCGCCGAGCACGTCATGTGCATACAGCGAACCCAACTGGGCAAACTGTACAAGATGCTCGGGCTTGCAATCGGCATTGATACCGGCATCGAGCAGCAGATTGAACTTGCCATCGATACGAGGTATGGGTGTAGCAATAGTAGGGCGAAGGATACCCTCAATAGCCTTAACAGTGTACATGGCACCTACC
>CAYZKL010000025.1:21926-25593 GCA_964478855.1 uncultured Flavipsychrobacter sp. | reverse complement strand
GCCTACAATGGGTTTGATGCTAAACATGGCACCTACCAGCATGGCACCGGTATTGCCTGCACTGATAAACGCATCGGCTTTGCCTGCTTTTAACAGGCCAAAGCCGATGGCTATACTTGAATCAGGTTTTTCTTTAAGTGCCTTGGTAGGATGCTCGTGCATACCGATAACCTCGCCAGCCTCGATAAAGGTGAAGCGATGATGGTATGCATCGATCAAAGATAGATAGGGCGCAGCAGCAACGGCATTTCCTATGAGGAGTAAGTGTACCGGAGACTCCGGTACCTGCTCAAGAAACTGCTGAACTCCCTTAATTGCTTCGGCAGGGGCATAATCCCCGCCCATAATATCAAGGCCTATCTTCATTAACTGAAAATATAAGTTTATTGATTTGGTTCACTTTCTGCTGCAGGAGCTTTATCTACAACAACTTTACCGCGGTAATAGAGTTTTCCCTCTACCCAATGAGCACGGTGACGCAGATGGCTTTCGCCTGTAACTGAGTCAACGCTCCAAGTTTCAGCAGTTGCCTTGTAGTGCGTACGACGCTTTGCGCCTCTTTGTTGTGAGTGTCGTCTTTTCGGATTAGGCATTTTACTTTATTTATTGATTTAAAAATTGATTACTATTTTTTCTTTGTTTTAGCAGCCGGCTTAGGTTTTGGCGGTGTGGCATCAAGGTCTTCAATTCCTTTCAGCGACTCCAGCCCTTTCCAGAGCGGGTTGGCTACGGGTTCCGTTTGTTCCGACAGTTTATCGAGCAAGCTCAAAGCCTTTTTATCGTCCGGGTGTATGTGCTGCAAAGGTACACTAAGCATCAAAAATTCATACAACCAGTTACTAATGTCAATGACCGTTTCGCTGCGGGGGATGAAAACAACATCATCTTCCTCTTCTATCTTCTCCACATCATCGCCGGTAAGCTTAATTACCAGGTCAAATTCGTCCCAGAGCCTGAGCTCAAAATCGTCCCCACACCTGTCGCAAGGCACTGTTACATGCCCGTCTATGTCAAAATGCAGCATGAAAAAGTTCTCATGCTTATCAAACTTCAGTGTTATCTGTGCTTTCCAGTTCCTAAAGCTTTCGTCCAGTTCCACCTCTTTTTCCTGTATGAAACGGTCGTCTATCTCATACGTGTAAGTGTGTGGTCCGGGCTTTAATCCCTGCCAGGCTATCTCAAATTCCCGGTTATGCTTCATACCCTCACCATTGACCCAAGGTAAAAAATACCTGAAATTTTATACCCTTTACAGAGCATGGGTCAAACGGGTTGCAAAGGTAGAAAAAAATCTTTGGATTACATCAATTTATTTCGCTTAATTAAAAAGGCGTGTAAGACCTCTTCGACGGGCTTTGAGAGGTCCACGGCCACCCTATCTACCTGGTACTGGTGGCAGCGATTTTCCACCATTTCCTGGAATGCTTTCATTTTACTTATATATTGTTCTTTTATTTGTTGTGGTTGTAATTTGATGCGCTCGCCGCTCTCCATATCCACGAACTCGTAGGGGCGGTTCTCAAACTCAAAATCGAGCTCCATGCTGCCATCGACTATGTGGAAAAGGACCACCTCATGCTTATTATATCTTAAATGTTGTAATGCAGAGAATAAGTCTTCGATATTATCAGAGTCGTCCATCATATCACTGAAAACAACAATAAGTGAGCGTTTGTGCATTTGCTCGGCCACCACATGGAGTGCCTTTGCAGCATTGGTCGCTTTGTTCTCGGTAGTGATGTCGAGTGTGCGCTGCAGCTCATTCATGAGCATACGGAAATGGCTATGTGCTGAGCGGCAGTCTGAAAAGAAATTGATGTCGCTATCGAATGTGGCCAGTGAGCAGGCATCGAGCTGGCGCTTCATAAGCTGGATAAGGCTGGCTGCTGCCACACAGGAAAACTGCAGCTTGCTGAGCTTCTTTTCATCCTTTGGGTACTGCATGGATGACGAAGTATCGAGCACAACACAGCAGCGAAGATTGGTCTCTTCCTCGAACCGCTTTACAAACAACTTATCGGAGCGGCCATATACCCGCCAGTCTATGTGACGAAGGGGATCGCCCTGGTTGTAGATGCGATGCTCTGCAAACTCAACGGAAAAGCCGTGAAACGGGCTCTTGTGCAAACCAAGTATGAAGCCTTCCACTACCTGCCGCGCTATCAGTTCTAAGTTCTCATTAAGTGGTTGCTGCAATATCATGTTCCCAAATATCGTACAGATAATCAGAATGCCCAAAATATGTAGCTGGCAGAGCAAGTAATAAAAAATATTTAACAGGAAAAAAGTAACCCTATAAGTATGGTTTATATATTTACAGCAACAACCTGATATGACTGACCTGCTGTTATTCTCGCTACCCGACTTTGTGATGCACCAGTTTGAGGCGCACAAGGCTACGATCATCCTGATAGTGATAGGCATGGTGGCGGGGCTGCTGTCGCAACTGCTGCTGCCGGGGCGTGGCTTCGGTATGCTGGCAACAATAGCCATAGGTATGGCTGGCGCATGGCTGGGGCATAAATACATCAGGCAACACCTGAAATTCATAGAAGATCCTTTATTTAAGACCATAGCTGCAGCCACCCTGGGCGCTATGGCCCTGTCGCTGGTCATCAACATAATAAGAGGAGGCAAGGATAAAGACCTCACTCACTGGCGCGACAGATAATGCGCTTCCAAGCAATACGTTTTTGATGGCATATTTTTTAATAGTATTCATTTATGGATACGAACAGACTATCAAAGACGATAAGTGAGGCATTAAATGCCCAAATGACCAAGGAAGCACATTCAGCACAGATATACCTGTCTTACGCTGTATGGGCAGCAGATAAAGGCTATGACGGTATCTCCAACTTTTTATTCCGCCATGCAAATGAAGAGCGCAACCATATGATGAAGGTGCTGGAATATATACTGGACCGTGGCGGCAAAGTAAACATCACAGCCATACCGGCACCCGGAGATCAGCCAAAAAATGTGAATGACTGTTTTGAAAAAGTCTTTAAAGCAGAAGTGGATAATACCACCACAATATACAAACTGGTGAAGCTGAGCCATGACGAGCAGGACTGGGCCACATGGAACTTTATGCAGTGGTTTGTGAAAGAACAGATTGAGGAAGAAAGCCTGGCAATGAAGCTACTGGATAAGATAACCATAGCAGGTGGCGAGAACGCAAAAGATGACGCACTATATGCAATAGACCGCGAACTGGAAAAGATGCCGGACGAAGCAAAATCTGCTGAGGAAGCAACGACTACCAACCCTTAAATAATACGAGGATCATAAACACAAAAGAGCCCGCGGGAATATCCCGCGGGCTCTTTATATTAAGCTATGTGCAATTACAGCAGTTCCGAAGAAACAGCTTCTTTAAAGTTAGCTGCTGCATGCTCACTCTCGTTGAGAATAGTGCGTATGCGATAACGAACATCTTCGCTAAGGCCGCTCACCTCATCTTCCAGGATCGCCTGCAGGTCGCTGAGTTCGGCACCGGCCTTACCCGTAAGCCTGTCCAGTTTCCTTTTCAGTTTGTCAGCAGAATCTGC
The DNA here is from genome assembly GCA_964478855.1 of uncultured Flavipsychrobacter sp. GTDB lineage: Bacteria > Bacteroidota > Bacteroidia > Chitinophagales > Chitinophagaceae > Nemorincola. Next base: position 22,039 of record CAYZKL010000025.1, on the reverse strand, counting down.
AATGTCATTCCTCAGGTCTTCACCTTTCTGTGGTGCAAGCAAAAGACCTGCTACGAGCCCTACAATGGCGCCGGCTAAAAATTTTGATGTGCTCATGTTTATGTTTATTTGAA
>CAYZKL010000025.1:17645-21916 GCA_964478855.1 uncultured Flavipsychrobacter sp. | reverse complement strand
GACCATGAATACACCTACCCCCACACCGGCTTTAAAAATATCTCCTACTAACTGGCAACTGCTTAATGAAACAGTTAATGCAACCAGCAATGCTACTACCGAAAAAATTTGTGTGTTCTTCATGTCCGTTGGTTTTTAAGGGTTAATAAAAACATCATTTTGAATGACTTCTAAAAAAATCCATGCCAAAAGAAATGTGGGCAATATGCCGCACAAAAAAGAGGGAAGCCATTGCTCCCCTCTTTGCAAATAAATTATGTCTAACTATTAGCTGAATGCGTTGATACCAGTGACATCCATACCTGTGATCAGGAGGTGGATATCGTGGGTGCCTTCGTAGGTAACTACAGACTCCATGTTCATCATGTGGCGCATAATGCTGAACTCGCCTGTGATACCCATTCCACCCAATATCTGGCGTGCCTCGCGGGAAACTTTGAGGGCTATATCGCAACTGTTGCGTTTTGCCATAGATATCTGTGCGGGAGTGGCGCGATCCTCGTTGCGGAGGACACCCAGGCGCCAGTTGAGCAACTGGCTTTTGGTGATCTCTGTGATCATTTCCGCAAGCTTCTTTTGTGTAAGCTGGAAACCTGCAATAGGCCTGCCAAACTGGACACGCTGTTTTGAATAACGCAGGGCTGTATCGTAACAGTCCATAGCGCAACCAAGTGCGCCCCAGGCTATACCGTAACGAGCGCTGGACAAGCATGTAAGCGGACCTTTCAGGCCCTTAATTGTCGGGAATATGTTTTCTTTGGGAACCTTAACGTTATCAAAAACGAGCTCACCGGTAGCAGACGCACGCAAAGACCATTTGCCATGCGTCTCCGGCGTAGAGAATCCTTCCATACCACGCTCTACCACCATGCCGCGGATCTCACCTGCTTCGTCCTTTGCCCAAACCACAGCAATATCTGCAAACGGGGCATTGGATATCCACATTTTAGCACCATTGAGAATAACATGGTCGCCGGCATCTTTGAAATTGGTAACCATTCCGGCAGGGTTAGAACCATGATCGGGCTCAGTAAGACCGAAACAGCCCATCCACTCCCCTGTTGCCAGTTTTGGCAGGTATTTCATTTTCTGCTCCTCGCTACCGAACTTATATATCGGGAACATTACAAGTGAACCTTGCACTGATGCAGTAGAACGGACACCAGAATCGCAACGCTCCAGTTCCTGCATCATGATACCGTAAGAGATATAATCGAGCCCTGCTCCACCGTACTTTTGGGGGATAAATGGTCCAAAACAACCCAGCTCGCCAAGACCCTTGATGATCTGCTTGGGGAATTCTGCTTTCTGGGCATATTCCTCAATGATCGGTGAAAGTTCCTTTTTCACATAAGACCGCACGGTATCCCGGATCAGCTTTTGCTCATCGGTCAATAATTCATCTATAAGGTAGTAATCGGGATGTTGATACTGATCTTTTTCCATATTTTGTTAAAGTTGGCATTAATTGTGGCGCAAAGGTAGCATATTTGGCATATTGGTATAATTTTGCAGCGCACATAACCGTTATAGTATTTGTAAAACTATGTAATTATAGGCTTATAAATAATATTCATAATCCTTAGAACCCAATACCATAGCGAATCTTACTGAAAGGAGCAGATTTAAATACAATTTGTTATTAAAATCTATCAATTGTGGAACGTATTTTGTGTGGTTAAGTGTAGATACATGAAAGTGGAACTCAACTTGTTTTTACCGCATGTATGTCTATTAATAAAATTTAAAAAAGAAGGATTATATATATGAGGCAGCTAAAAATTGCTACCCAGATCACCAACAGAGATTCCCAGGCCGTTGAAAAGTATCTGCAAGAGATCAGCAAGATATCAATGATAACGCCTGAGGAAGAGACTACACTTGCACAAAAAATCCATATGGGCGACCAACGCGCACTGGAAAAGCTGGTAAAGTCGAATCTCCGTTTCGTGGTTTCTGTAGCCAAACAATACCAACACCAGGGCCTTTCCCTAAGTGACCTTATCAATGAAGGCAATCTTGGTCTGATCAAAGCTGCACAGCGGTTTGACGAGACCAAAGGTTTTAAATTCATTTCTTATGCAGTATGGTGGATCCGTCAGTCTATATTGCAGGCATTGGCAGAACAGGGTCGTCTTGTGCGCCTGCCGCAGAACAAAATAGGCACTTATAATAAAGCAAATAAGGCATTTATAGCATTTGAACAGGAAAACGAACGTGAGCCTTCGACAGAAGAACTAGCGGACATCCTGGATATGAGTGAAACGGAAGTAACCAACATCTTTACGAGCAATACACGTCATACATCGCTGGATGCACCTGTGCATGAAGCAGAAGATGTGGCCATGGGTGACCTGCTGGAAGGCAGCAGCGATACCGATGATGATGTGATGAAGGACTCACTTCGTAACGAGATCAAAAGGATATTGAAATCATTGAGTGTACGTGAGGCAGAAATACTTGCAGCTTACTTCGGACTGGAAGGCGACAATGGCCCAAGCATAGAAGAGATAGGCGAAAAGTATGACCTGACGAAAGAGCGTATCCGCCAGATTAAGGAACGCGCTATAAAACGCCTGCAGAAAGCACGTTACAGCAATGCGCTGAAAGTGTATCTTGGGTAAAGCTAAAAGTAAAAATTATACATTAAAAAGGGAGCAATCATACATTGCTCCCTTTTAATATTTAAGGCTGCTAATAACCAATGGTTAAAGTGCAAGAATCTGGTAATCAAATTATTAGAATTAGAAGGATGAAAATTTGTTTTATGGGTGCTAATTCAGTATTTTTACTACGTACCTGACCTTATTTTTTACTCTTAAAATTCACCACATGAAAAAAACCTATTTACTATTTATACTTTTTATACTTACAGGAATCAATTCGTACAGTCAATATTTCAGTAACAGAAATAAGCAGTGGGCGTTTGGTAATAATGTAGGTGTGAGTTTTACAACCGGCTCTCCTGTTCCATTTGCTACCAGTATCACTACCTCAGAAGGAAGTGCATCGGTAGGAGATGTAACAACTGGCGCTCTTTTATTCTATACGGACGGAAGAACAGTCTGGAATAATACAGGTGCAGTAATGCCGGGCGGCGCTGCTATAGTACCCTACTCTACTTCCAGTTCATCTCAAGGCGCACTTATTGTTACCTCTATCAGTGATCCTAACCAATACTACATATTTTCTCTTGAAGAAGTTGGTTTCAGCGGAACTTTTTGTCACCTGAACTATACACTTGTTGATATGACGCTGGCAGGCGGCCTGGGAGATGTTGTAGCCGGTACCGTAGGAGTGCCACTAGCAGATGCCCTTGGCGAAAAACTTACTGCTATCCCGGGCGACAATTGCAATATATGGGTGGTTACCCATAGAAGAGATTCTACTAAATTTCTTGCTTACGAAATAACTGCTGCCGGTATTAATCCCACCCCTGTTGTATCCACAGTAGGAGGCATAACCGGATCAGGTTCTTATGGTTCTTATGGTATTGGAGTGATGAAGGCCTCACCCAATAACAGGAAAGTAGTTACGAATAGCTATAATCCCGGCAGTACTACCGCAGTGGGTTGTGAATTGTACGACTTTGATCCTTCTACGGGTATTTTTTCAAACTGTATCAGGCTTGACTCTCTGAATGACCATTACGGTGCGGAGTTCTCACCCGACAATACCAAACTTTATACAGATGACGCATCAGCAGGATGTACGATATACCAGTATGACATTACATTAGGAACAGGTGCTGCAATAAGAGCATCCAGGACATCGGTTGCAACAGGAAGCGGATACCCGCAAATGGACCTTGCTCCGGATGGCAAGATCTACTTCCCAAGCGTGTCGAGTTCCGGAGACCTGGATTGCTTTAGTACACCAAACGGAACAGGACCCGGTTGTGGATTTATATCTAATGCGGTGGTTGTAGCTCCAGGATCGTCTGTTTTTGGTATGCCCAACCTCGTTGTATCTACTGAGCAGTATATACACAATGATTCTATCATCTGCGCAGATTCCATTACCATATTCCCTCATGCCACAGGCACCAGCTACATCTGGTATGACGGCGCAACAACCTCTAGCCACACCATTACTGATACCGGACGCTATTGGGTAGCTATATACAGCTCCGGAATATGTACAATAATTGACAGTATTACTGTTACCAGAGCGCCGACAGATTCCACAACAAACAGAAGAGATACAGTAGTGTGTCCGTTAAGCAGCCCGTACACCTTAAGAGGGCCATCAGGACCATACACATCCTACAG
>CAYZKL010000025.1:12946-17635 GCA_964478855.1 uncultured Flavipsychrobacter sp. | reverse complement strand
TATTGGGTATATGCTATCGTAGATTGCAGTGTATTGGTAGACACAATACATGTCAGCTTCATGCCTGTTGATACTACGCAACTCACAAGGTACGATGATACCCTTTGTATCACTACAGCACCTCTGACTCATACCGCACCTTCCGGTTATACCTCTTACCTGTGGAATACAGGAAGTACCGCATCGTCAATTAGCGTAGCAGCAACCGGCACTTCATGGTCTTATTCAAGACTGACCACAGGCGGTAGTTGTTTTGTACAGATCGATACCTTCCGTATTTACTTTGCACCGATACCAACGATCAACGCAGGCAACGACACAGCATTCTGTATAGGCAACACAATCACACTATCATCAGTTCAGCCCGCAGGTTCTTCCTACTTATGGAACACGGGCAGCACATTGGACAACATACCCGTATCTACCAGCGGATCCTATTGGTTGCGTGTGATCAATGCAAATGGTAAAGGCTGTGCGAATACCGATACAGTGCACGTTACTGTATCTCCGTTCCCTGTTGTAAACCTGGGCAATGACAGCCTGGAATGTGAGGGCATGTCGATTCTGCTGCAATCTTCTGTAAGCTACACCGCTCCTACATACCTATGGAATACAAGCAGTACAGCACCATCCATAACTGTTTCTTCAACCGGTACTTATTGGCTGCAGGTAACTGTGGCAGGATGCTCCGCTGCAGATACTGTGCAAATAAAGATAGTATTCGATACCGTACGCCTGCTTAATAACGACACCGCGATATGCCTTGGAGAATCAATCAGGGCAATGGTGAATGTAAACCCGCTGGCATCAGTACAATGGCTGCCAACCGCAGGTATCGCTAATTCTAATTTAGCATATACACTCATCACGCCTGATACATCGGCAATGTACTATGTGCTTGTGTCCCTGGATGTATGCCCGGTTAAAAAAGACTCTTTTTACCTTGATGTGCAACCTAACCCGATAGTTTATATTGAACAAGGCAACCGTGCGATGTGTCAATTTGATACTATACATATGCATGCAACGGTGACACCTAAGTGGTACACACAATATGCTTATAGCTGGGCACCTGCTACAAATGTAGATGACCCGGCAGTAAAAGATATTGTGTTTACAGCAGGAGACAGTACACATATGTTCCTTACAGTAACCACACCTGCAGGATGCACCGGATCTGACTCTGTAATGATCAATGTACACCCGGGCAACTTTGCAACTATAACCAATGATACCAATATCTGCCCGAGAGATTCCGTACAATTATTGGCCCAAGGCGGATTTATTTATAACTGGTATCCGGGGATATATCTTAGTGACTCAACTGTTGCTGCGCCCTGGCTACATGCCATTACCAGCCAGCACTACACAATGGTAGCTACAAGTATTTACGGTTGTAAGGATACACTGGAAACAAGCATAACAGTAAGGGCGAATGCGGTATTGTTTCTGGGAGACTCGGTAACATTACACCCAGGAGAGTCATACCAGATCAACCCGCAAGGCAACTGTACCAATTTCACATGGTTCCCTCCGGCCGGGCTTGATAACGCATATGTACCTAACCCTACTGCCACACCACTTGTAAGCACAAAGTACATAGTATCCGGCTCAACAGAATGGGGCTGCGTAGCAAAGGATTCGATAGTGATCCGTTATGATGAAGAGTCGCTGATAGGAGTACCGAATGCATTTGCGCCCGGCAACGGACCCAATGGTAAATTCCAGGTGATCAGGAGAGGTACCGCTATCCTCAACCACTTCAGGGTATATAACCGCTGGGGCAATGTAGTATTCTCGACCACCAACATAGATGAAGGATGGGATGGCACATTCAATGGTCAGCCGCAGCCATTTGGGGTCTATGTATATGAAGTGGAAGCTGTAACAACAGCAGGTACGATAATACATAAACAAGGGAATGTGACTCTGATAAGATAAATAACGAAAGCCTGCTACATGCAGGCTTTCTATTGTAACGGGGATTTGCTTACTTTGTCCTATTCATGGAAAAGAGCCTGACCAGGATACGGATAGAACTGCTGATACTGTTTGCAGTGTACCTGATCTTTTTGCCGAAGACCTATATGGAACTTGATATGGGCTACTGGCGGGAATGGGCACTGACCATACACCGGAACGGGCTTGCCAATACCTACAACTCCACCATCAATTATTTCCCGATATACATTTACGGATTGTACCTGTATGACCTGATGCAGGGAACAGAGGCAAACATCATACACAACATCAACAACATAAAGGTACTGTTCGTATTCTTCGACTTTCTGCCAATAGTAGTATTGTGTGCCTTCAGGCAAAAGATACTTTCTTATAAGATACCCTACCTGTTCCTGTTGCTGAACATTGCGTACTTCTTCAACTCGATGATGTGGGGGCAGATAGACAGTATTTATACCAACCTTGCGTTCCTGGCCATAGTGTGCGGTATAGGCTACCCTGTGGCAGGCACACTACTGTACCTGCTGGCTCTTAATGCAAAGCCGCAGGCAATAGAATTTCTGCCGGTAATAGCTGTAGTGTTGCTGTACGGATTCAGGAGCATTAAGAGTGTGGCAATAGCTGTGATCAGCGCTGTGGCGTTGCAAATAGTTATCCTGTTGCCATTTATAAGTACGGGAGGTCCTGGCAAGCTGGTACAAATAGCAGGCAATGTTGTTGGCTTGTATAACAACCTTTCTATATCGGCATTCAATATCTGGTACCTGATAACAAGGGGCAATCCATACTTCATAAAAGATACAGATACTTACCTGCTGATCTCTTACCGGGCAACCGGGCTTATACTGTTTGCAACAGCTACCCTGGCTATAATGATACCGCTAATGAAACGTGTGTGGCAACTAAGAAAGGATAAACTGTCATTTGACGACAACAGCTATCAATTACTGTTCCTGGGGACAGGGATGCTGTGCCTGTATTTCTTTTACCTGAACACGCAGATGCATGAGCGGTATGCCCACCCTATCATCATCTTCTTTTTCTTTTATGGGGTGGTATCCAAAAACTACAAACTTTACATACTGGCATCCATACCCTACTTCCTGAGCTTAGACAAATCTTTTTCGTTCCCGGACGGGTACCTGCCTATTGTACACTATAAGATCATTTACGCATCTAAAATACTGGCGCTGTGGTACACAGCCACTGTGGTGTATGGCAGCTATCTTTATTACCGATCAGTGAAGCAAATTCATAACCCCTAAAACTAATAATATGCGCTACTACAGATCATTGGTGGTTTTGCTGTTCATCACGAAAATATCATTCGGGCAAACGACAGATAGCTCTCTGTATATTCCTGACCACTTATTAAGGAATACAACTTTTACGCACTACACGCTGGCTGACAGCTTCTCTAAAGCGGGGGATTCTGTAAATGCAAGTGCTCACTTCGTGAAGGTAAATCCGTACATCCTGATAGACTATGTACAACCCGCAGCATTAGAAACCTTTTTTGCCAGGTATCTGCTGACCAATGCCGCACGAAATGAGTATAGGCGAAAGTATGAACAAGTATATAATGCACCGAAAACCGAGCCTTATAAAAAATTCAAAGCAATGTTTGAGGAGGACCAGGATGTACGGAATAAACTGGATACCTGCAGCAACGATACCATATGTGGCCGGTTAAAAAATCTGATGCGAACAACAGACACCGCACATTTTGCCTGGCTGTACAATTATGTGGCAAAGAACGGATGGCCCACAATAGAGAATGGCAGCATGTATGCAATCTATATAGCTTTGCATGATCATGCTAAATATAACCATTACATACCAATCCTTAAAAAGGCCGTACTTGCCGGTATTGCAGCACCGGGTGTATATGTAGGAATATTAGCTAACTACTCCGGATCAAAATTTATAGATCCAAACAAAATGCTGGAACTGCTTAATAGCCTGAAATTTGATGTAAGTATGCTATTAAGGAATACTCTGCCCGACTCTGTTACTTACAGGAGAATAAACAATGCGATACGTAATCATTGCCACATAAAGTTCTTTGCGCTTATTTATGAAGCAAACGACGAACGACAATATGAAAAATTCAAAAAAGAGGTGCATGCCGCGGATCACAGAGGTATAACTTATGAATTTGAACGATCCTTGAACTGGCTGAATTGCAAAGCCTATCAAGGGATATTTTATAAATTTCACTATCAACCTGTTGCGAAACCAAAACTAAAACTGGTGCTTATTTATTAAGCACCGGTTTTAGTTAGCTCTTACCTGCTACGATCTTATCGAGGCTCTCCTGAGCAAGGGGATGGTAGTTCATCCGGTACTTACTGTAAAGGCGTACTGCCATATCTTTGCTGCGTGGGGTTTTCATCATTTCTTCGTAGAGTGGCTCCAGGAATTTGCGTCGGCCCACACTGCTCAGGAACTGTTCCATTTTTGCATAGGCAGGTGTATAGTTTGCCCTGACTGACATGATAAACCAAAGATCGGCTATCTCGCTATTGGTAGAATTGGTAAAGCTGAATGCTTCATCCAGTTGCTTCATCTGCACCACAGACAAAGCAGGTGGCATCTTGCGGAGGAACTGCAACCATTCATGGGTTGTCCACTCCAGGTAGTTGAGCTGCGCAGGGGGAACATCGTTAAGGAACCTGATACGCTCAGAGTCCACCTTTGCAAAACGCTCCTGCGGCACACGCGGGC
>CAYZKL010000025.1:3906-12936 GCA_964478855.1 uncultured Flavipsychrobacter sp. | reverse complement strand
ACCTACAGGAATACCGGGGCCATATACCCATGAGCGGATATCCAGGTTCTTCTTCAGTGTGCTGTCGTCCTTAATGAGGCTGGTATCGAGGTAGTAAAGGAATGCCTCTGTATTGATGGTCTTGAATGCATGCTGCTCGAAATACTTAGCCAGAAAACGATCGAAACGGTCGCGGCCCACATTGGTCTCGATGAGTTTAAGGAAATGAGAACCTTTTTCATAAGGTATATCGTTAAGGCCATCATCGGGGTCACGGTCCGCAAGGCTCAGCTTCAGCCAACTATCCCTGCTGCCCGCACCAAGTTCTTTCACATTAGCTTCAAGATCCTGGTAGCCAAGCTCCCAAAGCATATCAGAATAGCCCTGCCCCATCATCTGCTCCATGATACGGCGCTCGAAATAGACCGTAAAACCTTCATTGAGCCAGAAGTCGTCCCAGGTGGCATTGGTAACAAGGTTACCACTCCAGCTATGCGCCAACTCGTGCGCAATAAGGCTAACCAGTGAGCGATCACCTGCTATGACGGTAGGCGTGCAGAAGGTAAGCCGCGGGTTTTCCATGCCACCTATTGGGAAGCCCGGAGGCAGCACCAGCACATCGTACCTGCCCCAGCGGTAAGGGCCATATAGTTGCTCCGCTGTATTGACCATACGGCCGATATCCTCGAATTCCCAATGTGCCTTCTCCAGAAAGCCACGCTCGGCATAAACACCTGTACGGTCATCAACACTCTTAAAAGCTATATCGCCAACGGCAAGCGCCATAAGGTACGCCGGGATAGGCACATCCATATTGAACATATACATGCCGCTGTCGTTGGTAGCCTGAGGGTTCTCGGCACTCATAAGCGCCAGTAATCCTTTAGGCACACTCACCTTAGCGGTATAGGTAAACCTGATGCCCGGACCATCGGCACATGGTATCCAAGAGCGGGCATAAATAGATTCGGACTGAGTGAACAGGAACGGATGCTTTTTGTCGTGCGTCTGCTGAGGGTCCAGCCAGAGTAAGGCACGGGCATTCTTACCTGTAGTGTAAAAGACCTTTACCCATTTAGATCCCTCATTGATAGGTACATGCAAGGCACTACCAAGGAACTCAATAGGTGCATCCAGCTTCCAGGTAACCTTTTTGTTGTCGACCGTTACGCTGTCAATGCCCAGGTCATAGGTGTCTAACCTTAATTCTTTTGCTTTTGATCTGTTATCGATGGTCCATAAAGCAGAACCGGTTATCTGCTTGGCTGCCATATCCACTTTTATATCGAGATCCAGGTGCTGCATCTCCACACTATCCGCATTAGACAGGGTATGCACATCCTTATGGCTCACAGTATCGGTAGTGGTAACGCCATTATTGTTACCGTTATTATTGCAGGAACTAAAGGCAGCAACTGCCAGCAGCCCGACGAAAATATATTTAATCATAATAAATTATTGCTTCCAAAAGTAGAATTACCCGAGGACAAATAAAAATAATGAGGTCATTCTGATTCAGAACGTACTACATTTTCCCATGTGGTATTGGCGTAACTGTCCCAAACCAGCCACAACAATATAGCAGACAGTACCAGGAAAATGAGCTTAAGCCACAACAGGTGAATGGAGAAATAATGTCCGAATCCGAGTATTGTGGGGACGATCATGACCACGATCGACTTGATGATCTGGCTCCCCTTCTGCTTCATCTGCTCCATCATAGAGAATGGCAGATGGCGGTAACTGATGCGTGCTATACAGGAAACAAAGAGCGTAACATTGACCAGGGCAAGTACAACATCGCTCAAAGCATCAGCGCCCCAAACATAAAGGGTAAAAGCTGAAAGCGTGATAAAGAAAGGTAAAAAGTACTTAACCCAAATAGCCTTGAAAGCTCCCAGCATGATACGGCCAGGCACCTCTATAGGAGTAGAATAATATACCCATGCTGCCTTGTACTGATCGGACATGGTGACATAAGACATTGCCGAGATCATGACAAATGAAGACATGTATAAGAGCACCAGGTGCTTAGGGCGGTCATGAAGATGCTGAAATGCATATCGAAAGCCCTCAGAATTCTGATTAAGCACAAAGAAAAAGTAAACAGGAATATAGGCGAACGTGGGATATACCCGCATACGGAAAGAACGGCTGCGAGATGTCTGCAGCCAGGCTATCATGAAGCCTGCTCTGGCATCATCGGTACGATTGAAGGCATAAGCCAGTTTCTGGTACAGCCTGCCTTTACCTGATCTTTTTACAGTACCGGGCACAGGAGTAGCACCGGTATCAACTGTATCTATACCACTAATACGACGTGAGAATTGTGGGGAAAGCCACCTGACCAAAACATACATACATGCCAATGGCAGCACAATAGCCAGTATGCTGTATATGAAAGTACCGGGCATAACGGTTTTATAACCTATCCACGACCAGCAGGAAGCAAGCCAGTAAGATGGAAGATATTGGATCCAAGCGTGCTCTGCAATATTGAACATCTTACGGTTCTCGATATCGAATAAGCGTGGCAATGTGTAGACACTGGCGAAAAACACAATAGATGCAAGTACCTGGAAGTAGTTGATCACATCTTTGAACTTTTCGGGTTTGGCGAGGCGCAGTACCAACAGGTACACACTGTTGACCAGGAATAAAGCAATGGCAACTAATAGTACCAGGGGTAAAGGAAACAATACAGCAGACTGCCATCCATCCATAATACCGATAATAACCCAGCCCGGTAATGATAGCGGCAGGATAATGCGCAACAGGTATATGAACACATGCAGCATACGAGCCAATACAAGTGTACGATCATTCACCGGGCGGGGGAACAGGATGTACTTATCACGGGAGTCAAATAAAACATTGGAAAAGTCGGTTATCAGCATGAGCGTGATAACGGTGAGCAGGAAGAAAAAGTAAAATGCAAGCGATATGATACGATCGGTAATAGCCACTAACGGCATCATGTACACAAAGCCCATGATGGTATAAATGAACATGCCCAGCAGCGAACCATACTTACGGTCCTTCTTAGGCTTATCCTGCTTGCCAATGGTCATAGGCTTGCGGTCATCGAGTATGAGCCGCGTATTGAGTATGGCCTCCAGTTGCACCAGATCGGCACCAAGGCCTTTCCACAAGGCGGATGGAAGTAATACCAGCTTTAAAAAAATCTTATTCATCTGATCCGATAATGATTGTAGTAATGTTATCCCTGGTTCATAGCCGCGGCAAGGTCATCTGCGTTCTGCACCTGGTTACCGCCGGAAGTAAGCCGTGAGAAAATATGCTCGAGTGTATCTGCGCTACCTTCACGAAGTTCCTGTATGGTACCGTCGGCGATGATGCTGCCGTTGTTGATAAGGACAATACGGTCCGAGACCTTCTCCACAACATCCATCATGTGTGAACAGTAGAAGATGGTCTTGCCTTCCTGTTTAAGTGCTTGCAGCAATTCCTTTACCAATATCACAGCATTGGCATCGAGCCCCGACAAAGGTTCGTCCATAATTACGATAGACGGATTATGTAAAAGGCCGGAAGTGATGAGCACTTTTTGCCGCATACCTTTGGAAAAGCTATCCATTCTCTGGTCCAGGTTATCTGCCAGGCCAAAGGAAGTAAGCATCCTGCGGGAACGCTCTTCGATAACATCATCAGACAAATGGTGAAGCTTACCTATAAATAATAGGTACTCCCGTGGAGTGAGCAGGTCATACAATTCTGCCAGTTCGGGTATGTAGCCTATCCTACTCTTAACCTCCAGCACATTACTACGCAATGCTTTGCCTAACACGGTAACATCGCCCTCATAATCCTGTATGATACCGGTAAGTATCTTTACCGTAGTGGATTTACCGGCACCGTTGGGGCCTATATACCCGATGATCTGCCCGGGATAAATATCGAGGTTGATATCTTTTAAAACTGTCTTATCGCCATATTGCTTATTGAGTTGGCGAATGGTAATGATCGGTTCCATAACGGCTATATTTCTTCTCTGAGTGAGATGAATCAAAAATAAGAACTTAATTCATGGTATGCCTATAAATTACAAAAACCTTATACAGCATTGTGTATAAGGCTTAGTTTTATAAATTATCGTCTAGTTATGCTTTGATCAGCCTAAAAGCATGGTTCCACTGACCGTGGAGCATACCCGGTATGCACCATAGCATACACAGGGGTTCAATAGCCCTTGCCGCAGCAGCCTTACCCATATCTGAAATATCCCAGCCAAATTTCTCGAGAATAGTATGCACCTCTTTCTTAGAAGCATCATTATTACCACACATGAACATGGTCGGTTTTTCTCCGAATGACGGATCCACCATATAGGCATTGCCTACACAATTGAATGACTTCACAAAATGCACCTCAGGGAACTGAGTTTGCAGGCGCTCCATCAGCGACTCATCGAGATTAGTAAAAAATTTGAGCACACCATCTTCAGGTGCGCCAGCAGCTATAGGATTAGTGGTATCAATCACCGTTTTGCGTAACAGATTCTGCGGGCCTGCTGCTTCTATTGCTTCTGCCGCTTTATCACCTTTTACGGCCAGCACAACGATACTACCAAACTTAGCAGCATCCTCAAAGCTGCCTACATGTGCATGTTTGCCACCTTTCTCTTTCCATTCATCCAGCTTAGCCTCGTCACGAGAGCTGAGCATTACTTCATAGCCATGCTTCAAAAAACCATTTCCCAATGTTTTGGCTACAATGCCTGAACCTATAACCCCTATCTTTTTCATGATGCTAATTTTGCGGAAAATTAATTGAAAAACCGAAGCAAAAAAGATAGACAGTATCGTTCTTTTTTATAGCGACATTTTTTCTTTAAAATCAACCACATTTAAATCGTACCACTGGCAAAAGTGCAATTGTTAAAAATGGAAAAGGACATAATTAATAATTGTTCATAACGTGAAATATTAGTAGTTTTATAATTAAACATCCTACACCTATGTCTGGCAAAAAACTGATTTTACTGGCAGCCTTATCAATAATCGCCTCAGGTTCATCTTACATGTCTACTGCAAAAGAAGAACGGAAAAACTATAACAAGTCAGTATTCCGGAATTACAAAACGCTGCCTGCCAATACCAGGGCTATAGAAAAGACCAAAACCGAGACGGGCAAATTATTCCCCGGCTGGGCAGTTACTACCGACAAGCTGAACGGAATGGTACTGGATATTTATGGTGCACCTATAACTATTGAAGGCAATAACAATAAAGAACGTGCTCAAAACTGCATAGCCCAAAAGCTGAAAACCCTGGGCGCAGACCGTAAGGAATGGAAGCAGGTGAGCAATATTACCGCACCGAGAGCGGATTATGTGCATTACAACCAGTACATCAACGGGCATCCGGTAGTTTTCTCTAAACTGAGCTTCCGGTTTACAAAATCCGGCGAACTGGCAAGAATAGAAATGAAGAACTTTGGCAGGCCGAAAGGTAATGCCGCACCTGCTATCAGCGCAGATGAAGCTAAGGCGGTAGCTACCAAAGACCTGGATGGTGTAACTATAACCAGCGCCGAAACAGATAAGACATGGTCGTGGTTCCCGATACCCAAAGTAGGCGGTTATGAACTGCACCCTGCATGGCACTTCAAAGTAAAAGGGAAAGTACCCGGCAGCATCCCGTTGATACTGACCGGCTATATTGATGCAATCACCGGCGAGTTATTGTACAGAACCAACGAAGTGAAAGAGACAACCTATGACCTGACCGTAAAAGGCATGGTGTATAAAAACGGTACGCTGAACCCGGCAACCCTTGAGCCACTCACTGACCTGGGCCTGGGCATAGGATCAGGAACGCATTATACTGACCCGACAGGACTATTCAGCACAACATCAATAACGCTGCCAGCCAGCACCAGCATACCGCTGTCGGGCAAATGGGCAACTGTTTTTGATTCGGTAAGCGGCATCACGCCATCGTTCACAAACCTGGTAGCACTGCCGGGCACAACCTATACTTACCCCACCACAGCACCATCGAGCAACAGGCATGTGAACGCCTATTACCACGTGAATAAGATACACAATGTAATGAAGAGTTACTACCCTACCTTCACTGATCTTGACTTTTCACTACCCACGATAGTTGATATTACCAGCGGCACCTGCAATGCCTATTATACTGGAACTGATATCAATTTTTTTCAGGCAGGCAGCGGATGCAATTCTTTTGCCGAAATGGGTGATGTGATCTACCATGAATACGGACATGGTATCTCTGATCATTTCTACACTTTTATTTCCGGGACATCTATATTCAATGGAGCACTCAACGAGGCCAACTCTGATATATGGGGCTTAGGGATTACCCGTAATCCTGTACTTGCAGAGAATGCGTTCATTCCTTCTGTTGGTTTTATACGCAGGTACGATAAAATGCCACAGGTATATCCAATGGACCTGATAGGCTTTGACCCCCACCAGGATGGCCAGATAATAGCCGGGTGCTGGTGGGATGTAGGGGTAAGCCTGGGCATAGATACTGTTTACCGATGTGTACTATGATGTACCCGATGGCCCTGATGGATTTGAAGGTGCTGTTTACCAGGCGGTACTCACCGATGCATTGATGGCAGATGACAATAACAATAATCTACTGGACGGCACACCACACTATGCACAGATCATTGCTGCATTTGCAAGGCACGGCATTTATATAGAAGGCGATGCAGAACTAAGCCATGATGAGTTAACAAATAAGCCTGCTAATACAGACATACCTGTAACCGGGCTACTGGCACTGGGATCAATGACCATGTTTCACGACCTGACGCTGTATTATCGCACCAATGGGACAGGTGCATGGAATCCCGTTGTGCTCTCTAATAGCGGAATGACCTTTACCGGCACGATACCCGGACAGCCTGAAGGCACGACAGTAGAATACTACTTTGTAGTGCACGACGGCATGAACGTTCCTAATGTATACTTTCCTATAACGTGCAACCCCACACTTGCCAGCTACCAGGCTACCCTGCCTTACCAGTTTGCCGTGGGTGTATCTGTTGCAGATTCCAACAATTTTGATAATGATAACTCAGGATGGCTGGTAGGTAGTAATGTGGGTGACAATGCTACCAACGGATTCTGGGCACGAGTGCAGCCGTTCGCACATGGCTTTTTGACAGCATGGCCACCTACTGATCACACCACAGGCAGCGGTGAATGCCTGCTTACAGGTAATGGCGGTCCGGCAGGAAGTTCAAGCAACGTGGCAGCGGGAACCACTACGGTGATCAGCCCTGTATTTAATATCAGCGGTTTCAGCAAACCTATCATACAGTATCACCGTTGGTACTCCAATGAGCAGACAGTTACCAACTTTAAGAACGACCCATGGATCGTAAAGATCAATGATGGTAACGGCGGTGCATGGCAAACAGTGGAAGAAACTTACCAGCCGGACATTAACTGGCGTAAGCGTGTATTCCCGGTAAGTGCATACCTGCCTGCGGGAACTACTCAAGTACAACTGAAATTCTTCGCGTCTGATTCTGTGTTAAGCAACTACAGGTCAGGTGGACAAAGTGTGGTAGTGGGCGGTGTGGATGATGTCTTCATTTATGATAAGGCAGCACCCGCATCAGTGTCTTCAACTGATGCAGCAAAAGCAGTAATTTTCCCTAACCCGGCAGATAATGCAATAATGATCACTTTAGCTGCAGGCAGCAAAGGAACAATAGGACTATATGATGTTACAGGAAAGAAAGTAAAAGAGTTACCAACTGCCGCAAACAGCCGCCAATATACAGTCAGCACAACAGATCTTACGCCGGGGCTATATAACCTGGTACTGGAAAACGATAATTACATCCAGTCAAAGAAAATAGTAGTGGCACACAAGTGATCACTAATTGATCATTACCCAATTGAATCCGAATCGGATAACGAGGTCGGGTGCGGCATAAACAGGAAGGTTGGAACCCGAACTGTTGATGGGGCCATAAGCATTGCCTACAAACAGGATTGCGTTAGTTGCGAACAACTGCTGCAGATTATCGACCATTATAAATCCACGGAAACGCTTGATGCGCATATTGGCAAACACAGCTCCTTCGGGGGTATTTGCAATTGTCCGTTTAGACTGGTAATAAAAACGTTTGAGCTGGGCATCGTATCCTGCGGGAGCATAAGATGAGTTATACCTTACCTGAACGCCCACCGCAACCTTCAACGCATTTTTGAACATATTTCCCTCGTAAGAGAACTGGTTCCTGCCCATTAATGCCGGTATGTTTACAGGAGCGCTGCCCGGCACCTGCTGATATATGAGCTCGTTGTCGATAAAGAAATGGCCTGCCCTGAATACCTTGCGCACCCACGCCTGAGAGAGCGAGAACGGCACCGTGTACTGTGCCGGCATACGGGATTCATTGATGTAGATGTAGTTATTGACGAGGTAACTTGTAACCCCACCTGATAAAAGCCATTTACGACTATCGACAGCTGCATAGAACCGGGTGACACTCTCTGTATTGAAACTATAAAAATTACGGGTATAGGCATTCTCGTAGTTGGTATAGCTATAAGGGGCACTATTCAATGCCTGCTTTACCCCTGCTATGATACTACCCTGCGCCTTTTGCAGTTCCTTACCCAATGATGCCTGTAACACAAAATTGCCTGCATACTGGCCAGTAAAATAGAACTGAGTTGCCGCCTTATATTCCCATGCTCCCGGCTGCAGCGCTTCCTTTTTCAGCTCACCGGTGAGGTAGTTACTCACAATGCTGTTACGATCGGGTGTAGTATGATAGAACGATACATAACCTGTAGTAGCATACACCTGAGACGTAGTGATAACCTGCTGTGAAGTAAACCTGTCGAAACGGTTACCAAGGCCTGCATTGAACTGTAACTGGCGGCCCTCCTTGCCTATAAAGCCATTGAGCACTACTTTATTGTCAACGTGAAACCATTTTTGAGAAGTAAACACAGAATCACCACCGGCAGCATAATAGCCCGTATTCCTGTTGAGGAAAGGATGTGCAAACAAAGCCATGTAGCGC
>CAYZKL010000025.1:2735-3896 GCA_964478855.1 uncultured Flavipsychrobacter sp. | reverse complement strand
TGTGCACCACGCTGAACAAGGGTTTCAGGTGATATTCGGACTGAGTAGAATCCTCATTGTAAACAGTATCTGTTCTGCCCCATGTGTAGCCATGCTGAAAGAGGAAAGTAAAATCACGCAATACATTATTAACTGACGAGCGGGAACTGCTATACTGGCCGCTCTGGTAAGGTGTCCTCAATGTTTTACGATCAGCATATATGGCACTGTCCAGCTGTGTTGCATCTGCAATACCACCATTCTCATCATTCTGTTCTTTATTATATACCAGGCCTGAATAAATGGCGTAATGTTTATCCAGGCTCTTGTAGTTGGTAGTAATGTTCAGGTTATCGTGGTTGGTGCGCTGTATGGTGTAAAAGCCCGGCGAATTGATCTTTCTGTATGCAACATAGAAATTCCAGTTGGGCTTTACATTCTGCGTATGTGTGATACCGGCTATCTGCTCCAACTTGGAACCTAACCTGTAAGTGAAAGCAGAATACGGTTTGTTGGTATTGTAATAATTAAGACTGTCGGGGTCGAAGCGGTACACATCGAATACATGGTAACCGAGTGTTGGGCCTACCCTGTTCTCCGGGGTAAACATCAGATTATTGACAGGGCTACCAAAGTTGCCGAGATCCCGGAACCATGGTTGTATGAATGGATTCCGGTGAAAAGTATGGAGCGATGTATCGGGGGTATATTGATGTTTGGAATTCAGCTTTTCGTAAGTTATCCTTGCCTCATCGTTCTTCCACCTGTCATCATTGGTCTTATTGTGCGATGTATCCCGCTGTGGGGTTGTAGGCATTGTGGTCTGGGCATAACCTGCACTACCGCAGAGCAGCAGACAAAAGAACAGTATATTTTTTCTTAAAATATTTTCCAAGTTATGTTCCGGTACTAATTCAGTCCCACAGTTACTTATCAGCGTCCAAAAGTAAGAAAAGCATATTTATCCGACCAGTACATTCTTCGGGCAAAAAGTTAAATCCGCAATCAGCCGTATTAGCCAAGCAGTTTATCGCTTACCAGCCTGTCTATAAGCCCGGCCACCAGTTGAGCCATTTTGGGTGCTGCGGCATTTGCGGCTTCCAGCACCTCGTCGTGGGTTATGGTCACAGGTTCATCGCTGATACCTATATCTGTAATAACGCTTAGCGCAAACACCTTCAT
>CAYZKL010000025.1:0-2725 GCA_964478855.1 uncultured Flavipsychrobacter sp. | reverse complement strand
ATATGTTCCTTTGCGGCTACTTCCTTTGCTATATCTATAAGCTGGTGGTCGTAAGGCTGTCCCATATCCGGGAAACGGGTGCCGAGGCGCTCATCGTTATACCCACGCAGCGGATGCTCGGGGAACTGGTTGATGTGATCCTTGATGATCATCAGGTCGCCGATGGCAAAAACCGAATTTGTGCCACCAGCAGCATTGGACAGGATCAGAACCTCTACTCCCAGTGCCTTCATTACCCTTACCGGGAAGGTCACTTCCTCCATGCTGTACCCCTCGTAATAATGGAAACGACCGGACATCAGCATCACATCGCAGCCGTGCATCTTCCCAAATACCAATTTGCCACTATGCCCCTGTACTGTAGATACCGGGAAGTTAGGTACCTCGTAATATTCTATCTCAGAGGCTATATCAACAATGTCTATTAGTCCGCCGAGGCCGCTGCCCAGTATGATGCCCACCTTTGGGCGGTCCTTTATCCGCTCGCTGATGAAAGAAGCGGTGGCCTGTATCTTTTCAAATAATGTCATTTTATGCTCGATTATACTGTATCAGAAATTCCTGTAAAGATAACTATGGCACCTGAAACGGTGCCACAGATAAAAAACATATTATGCGTATAGTATTAATAACCCGGGTTACCTATATCATTGATGACTACCTTTTCCTTCAATGGCTGATGGCTTACACCGGACAGGCCAAGCATATGGCGCTGCTCTATGGTATCGAGTATGGCTTTGCGTTCCAGGTGCTGCCCTACTATGGTCTTGATGTCTTTACCGGCCATGTTCAGGATATCGTTTTTCAGACGTATCTCCCGTGCCATACGGCCAATAATGAATATAAGTGCGGTGCCCAGTGCGGCAATGCCATAAACTGCCAATATCAGGTATATCATACCTGTGCTGCCTACGGTATTCCTGATCTCTGAATTATAGAACAGGTCGCGGAGTAAGCGGAATGGATATATGCGGTGAAGAAAGCCGAGGAAGGTAAGGCCTCCAAGGCTCATGATGTAACAACTATATTCTGCAAGGATAAGGGTGCCGCTACTCAGCAACCGCTGTGCAGCGGGCCTGCGTAAAGATGTAGCTAACGGGTCCAGTAATTCGATCTGCTCATTGATCATTATCCGTTCTTCTCTGAACTCCTGCAACAGATCTTCCTTCAAGGTCGTTAATGACATGCTAAGGATTATTTGACACAAACTTAACACACATGTAAAAATTATACTAAACTAAGTATCCACAGCCTGTTAGTAAGTGAGCGAAACAGGCTAATACGTTGTAGCCTTTTTCTTCTGCATGATCACTTTGATAATATCAATGATGAGTGAGAACGTATATATTATAGAAAACATTTCTTAGATTTAGTTTATAAAACACAACACTATGAGCAAGCACACTTATGCGCTGATGATATGCGCATCCTCATTATTTGCTACAAGGGCTTATGCGCAGACCGCACCGGTAGAAAAGCCCTATATCAGCGTAACGGGCACTGCTGAGCGGGAGATAGTGCCTGATGAGATATACCTGAAAATAACACTGACCGAAAGGTATGAAGGCAAAGAAAAGATAACTATGGATGCACAGGAGTGGACCATGATGCAAAAATTAAAAGGTGTGGGTGTGCAAATGGAAGACCTGGTATTAAGTTCAGCCGATGAAGTGTACCGGAAAGCCAAAAGGTATAAGAAGGATGTAATGGCCAAAAGGGAATATGAACTGAAAGTAAGCACCGCAGACCTGGCAGGCAAGGTACTGGACACGCTGGAAGAAATGAAGATCACCGATGCCTCTTTAGACCGGTTTGACTATTCTAAAAAAGAAGCGCTGAAAAAAGAACTTGAAAAAGAAGCGGTACGTAATGCACGTGATAAGAGCCAGTCTATGCTTGAGGCCATAGGAGCCCGGGCGGGTAAACCCATAGTGATCAGTGAAAATACAATTTATGACAATAACAGCTATTCCTACCGTGCAAACGGAGACACCTATTTAAAAATGAGGCGTGGAGAAGAAGTAAATACCGACCGCAATTCAGTACCCTGGGGCAGGCAGAATGAACTAAAAAAGATCAGGTACACCTGTACCATCAATGCACGGTTCCTCATTGAGTAATGCCTACAATTAAGCTATATTTTTATTATATAATAACTTCTTTTCTCCGTACCTTTGCGCCCTCAAAATGAAATACGAAAAGGAAATAGCGAAGCGGCGGACATTTGCCATTATCTCTCACCCGGATGCGGGTAAGACCACCCTTACGGAGAAGTTACTGCTGTTTGGTGGCGCCATACAGGTGGCGGGTGCGGTAAAGAGCAATAAGATAAAGAAACATGCTACAAGTGACTTTATGGAGATAGAGCGGCAGAGGGGTATCTCTGTGGCCACGTCCGTAATGAGCTTTGAATACAACAATACACTCATCAACCTGCTGGATACACCGGGTCACAAGGACTTTGCCGAAGATACTTACCGTACCCTTACTGCTGTTGATAGTGTAATACTGGTGATAGACAGTGTAAATGGTGTGGAAGACCAGACCCGCAAACTGGTAGAGGTATGCCGCATGAGGGATACCCCGATCATTGTGTTTGTCAACAAGATGGACCGTGATGGTAAGTTCCCGTTTGACCTGGTGGATGAGATAGAGAAAGAACTGAAACTGTCGCTGCACCCACTGTCTTGGCCCATAAATATGGGTAAGGAATTCAAGGGTGTAT
>CAYZKL010000024.1:31940-43928 GCA_964478855.1 uncultured Flavipsychrobacter sp. | reverse complement strand
GGTAACGCTCCAGCCATTCGATAGACGGAAGGTCAAGGTGGTTGGTAGGTTCATCGAGCAGAAGGAGCTCAGGTGCCTGCAGCATCATCTTTGCCAGCAGTACCCGCATACGCCATCCCCCGCTGAACTGATCGTAAGGACGTTGCAGATCGGCAGTAGAGAAACCAAGTCCTTCGAGCACTTCGGCACTCTTATGCTCCATCTCATAGCCGCCTGCCACCTCAAAATCGTGAAGGGCATGGCTGTAATCATCGAGCAGGTCGGCATCATC
Source organism: uncultured Flavipsychrobacter sp. (assembly GCA_964478855.1). Taxonomy (GTDB): domain Bacteria; phylum Bacteroidota; class Bacteroidia; order Chitinophagales; family Chitinophagaceae; genus Nemorincola. The sequence goes on along the minus strand of CAYZKL010000024.1, from coordinate 43,657 downwards.
CGGTTTCGTTTCCAACTCCTTGATGATGCGATCCATATCTTTCTCTATAGCATGCGCCTTCTCGAAAGCCTGCATGCCTACTTTAAGTATAGATTCGTTGGTAGAGAAACTAAGCAGATCCTGGTTGAAGAAACCAAGGGAAACATCTTTGGGTTTATTGATCACACCGCTTTCAACCCGGTAGGCACCTGTCATCAGGCGCAGCAAAGTAGATTTGCCTGCACCATTGCTACCCACCAGGCCTATACGCTCACCTGTACCTATCTGCCAGCTGGCATCCTCAAGTATAGCCCTCGCACCGAAAGAAAATGTAATATTTTGTAATGACATCAACATAAGGGCGCAAAGGTAAGGCAAATTTCAAAAGGGGGAATTTCAAAAAAGTAGAAAGCAGAAGTCTATAGTAGAAAGCCGTTATGTATTATCTGGTGATATTAGCCATGAGGAGTTATATTGATAAAGTGAAAACTGTGTTATACTATATGATATAGCGATACGTTATTATGGCTATTAGCCTTAGTTCCTGTACTTTTGCAACGATTTTTTAATTATGAAGTATCTATATGTAATATTTTCCTGTTGTTTGTTCACCCTTGCTGCCTGCAATAACGGAGGTACTGGTGCAGAAACGACAGCCACAGCCGAGGCACCGGTGGCACGCGGACCTGTATCCAGTAAACTCGGCGAAACAGGTACCACGAGGCTGATGGATGTTGTAGGCAAATATTATGAACTGAAGAATGCACTTGTTGCCACCAATGCCCCACTGGCTGATAAAGCGGCAGCGCAACTGCTTATTGCAGCAGACAGCCTGCAATCATTTCTGAAACAGGACAGCACAAATACAAACCTGCTTACTTATACAGATACCATCGTTACACAAAGCAAGGTGATAACATCGATGATGGATGAAACCTGTGAAAAGAAGCGTATCGCATTTGATATCATATCAACTTCGGTATATGCGTTGCTGAAACAGGTGGACATAAAAAATGCGGGTATCTACCATGCGTATTGCCCAATGGCATTTAACGACAGGGGTGCATACTGGCTGAGTGCTGAAAGTGAAATTAAGAACCCATACTTCGGTAAGAAGATGATGGAGTGTGGCGAGGTGACTGATTCTTTTTAATTAGCTGATTAGCTAATGTGCTGATTAGCTGATTGCCCCGTATATCCAAATGAAAATAACAAGTTAGAATAAGGCTATGAAATTGATTAATATAATACAGACGAAGGTTCTATTTTTTATGATGGTACTGCTGCTACCGGTGAGTGTGCTGGCACAGAAGGTATCGCTGAGCGGATATATGCGTGATGCAGAGACCGGCGAGTCTGTGATAGCGGGAACAGTATATATAAAAGAAGCAGACCAGGGAGCGCAAAGTAATACTTATGGATTCTTCTCGGTATCCGTGCCGCCAGGAACTTATACGGTCATCTATTCTTATGTGGGCTATACCCCGATAGTACAGACTGTAGACCTGACCAAAAGCCAGACCGTGAACGTGGAGTTGCACAGCGCCACAATGATGAAGGAAGTAAAGGTAACTACTGCACGCAAGGACGAGAATGTAAAGAACACTGAAATGGGAACAGTAACCCTATCAATGGAAAGGGTGAAACTGTTGCCTGTTCTGTTTGGCGAGGTGGACGTGTTGAAAACGCTACAACTACTGCCGGGTGTGCAATCTGCGGGTGAGGGTAATTCCGGCTTTTATGTGCGTGGCGGAGGACCAGACCAGAACCTGGTGTTGCTGGATGATGCGGTGGTTTACAATACAGGCCACCTGTTCGGTTTCTTCTCGGTATTTAACGGTGATGCTATAAAGGACGTGACCCTGATAAAGGGCGGCGCGCCGGCTAACTATGGCGGCAGGCTGTCATCGGTGGTAGATGTATCGATGAAGGAAGGAAATATGAAGAAGTACCATGCGCAGGGCGGTATCGGGCTCATAGCATCGAGACTGACACTGGAAGGACCGCTGAAGAAAGATAAAGGTTCGTTCATCGTATCAGGACGCCGTACGTATATAGATGTACTTGCAAGGCCATTCTCTGAAAGGCTGAAGAATACTGGGTACTATTTCTATGATGCCAACATAAAAGCGAACTACAAACTGGGCAAGGATGACCGCCTGTACCTGAGCGGTTATTTCGGCGTGGACAAATTCAAATTCCAAAGCGAGTCAGGAACATTTAAGGCAGATATACCATGGGGTAATAAGACCGCTACCCTGCGCTGGAATCACCTGTTCAGCGACAGGCTGTTCCTGAATACCACCCTGGTATATAATGACTATAACTTCGCATCCAACTTCGGACAGAGCACTTTTGCCGTGAAGCTGGCATCGGGCATCAAGGACTATAACGCCAAGAGTGACTTTGATTACTACTCAAGTTTCAATCATCACTTCAAGGCAGGTGTAGCTTATACACACCACACCTTTACTCCAAGCCAGGTATCCGGACAGATAGATACCGTGAAACTGGAGCCAAGCAATGCGTTTGTAAAGTATGCCCATGAAACAGGTGTATACATACTGGATGATTTTGACGTAACGAAGTGGTGGAAAATAAACCTTGGCCTGCGCTATAGCTGGTTCGGGCAGGTGGGGCCATATACCGCATATGACCGTGATTCGCTGGATAATGTTACTGACAGTACAAGGTATGGCAGTGGTAAACTGGTGCAGAACTATGGTGGATGGGAACCGAGATTCAACATGCGCTTTGAACTTAATGACCGATCATCTATAAAGACAAGCGTATCTAAGACCTACCAATACATACACCTGGTATCAAATAACGGCAGCACGCTGCCTACCGATGTATGGGCACCAAGCACCTACCTGGTAAGGCCACAGCAGGCATGGCAGTACTCTGCAGGTTACTTCCGCAATTTCCTGGACAACAAACTGGAAACATCGGTAGAGATCTACTACAAGGAAATGAAGAACCAGATACAGTATAAGGATGGCTATACGCCAAACTCACTGGCTGACCCTGAGCTGTCTTATGTATTTGGTAATGGTAAGGCATATGGCGCAGAGTTCTTCATCAATAAGACGCAAGGAAAGTTCACAGGATGGATAGGCTATACACTTGCTTGGACCAACCAACGTTTCGCACTGCTGAATAATGGCGAGACATTCCCTGCCAAGTATGATCGCAGGCACGACATATCATTAGTGGGCAGTTATGCCTTCAACAAAAAATGGACCGTATCATCTGTATTCGTATACGGATCAGGTAATGCCATTACATTGCCAACAGCGTTCTACTTTATAGGCACAGAACTGCGCCAGGTGTATAGCCAGATCAATGCATACAGATTACCGGCCTATCACAGGCTGGATCTATCGGCTACCTACACACCGCAGCACATCAAGCCAAGGAAGTGGGAAAGCAGCTGGACCTTCTCGGTATACAATGCTTACAACCGCCAGAACCCTTACTTCCTGTATGTGGATATAAACGGTACAGCGACGACGGGTATAGATGTGAAAGTGAAGATGGTATATATACTCCCTATATTGCCAAGTATCACTTATAACTTTAAGTTTTAAGTATAACAGCAACATAAAAGAAGCAGTATATTGCATTAAAATAATCAGCCCATATGTTCAGGTCATTACTGGTATTAGTGCTTGCCGTATTATGCAGTTTCAAAGTACCTTTCTACAACGAAGCAGACCGGAAAGTGGCACTGGCCGCACAGAGCCAGTTACCGATATACCTGTCTAAAATACAGCGGGGGCAAGAAAAGACGTTTGGCTTTACCGAGCAGGATGACCTTGATGATTGTACTGTAGGCAAGCCGATCCGCATCATGGAATTCAGCCGCAGTTTTTTTGACACTACGATACAAAACAATGTGGAGCCACTTTCCATAAAAAATGAATGGCGTGTACCTGTGCAACTTAAAGGACAAAGCAGGGCATTGATCTCCATTTCAGGCAATTCAGGCAACTATACTGCAACAGGACTGGGCAGCGTGGAACTGGCGAGAGAACTACAGGAGAAAGTGCCGGACTCTACCATAAAAGAAGAGGATCAATACTACATACTCCGCATATATCCCTTCCTTGCGGAGTTCCTGGTGCATGAAGAAAACAATTCGTTTGAGGAAGCTAAATTCATTCCACTGAATTCTGCGAAGGTGGGTATACCCGGCCTTATAGAAAGCGGACATGACTGGTACACCCTTGACGAAGTACAGGCAATAGTAAAACGTGCACTCTATAAAAAGCCTGAAGAAGAAGCGCCTATACCAAAACAAAAAACTAAACCAAAGAAAACAGTAAAGAAAGTCACAGAATAGATCAGTGCTTCAATACCCTGATCGCAGCGTGTACCGGTGTACTCACCTGCTTCAGGTTTCTCCAGCATTTCGTCAGCTCATTAAAGATGAGCACGTTCTCGTTACCTCCGAAATCAAAGGAGTAGTGAATGCCTAACTCCACAGCCAGTATCTTCATTATCTCTTTAGCCTTTATGCTATCGCCCATCAGAATAAGTTCCACCTTCTGATCCCGGAATAACGGCTTGAGTATCTGCTCGTAACCACGAGTATTGAAAGCTTTTACAATATGTATAGAACCTGTGATCGCCTGAATAGCGCAGATCGTCTTAACCAATTCCTCATCAGGTGCATGTACGTTACTGGTCGCATCAATTATAACTTTGTTACGCACATCCCCTAGCCAGTAGGCAACCTCTCTTACGTGCTTAGGCGCAGTAGCGATAATGATCAGATCTGCAATATCTGCAGCCTGCTCTATACTGCATACCTGTACGTTATTAAAAGAAGCAAGCCAGTCACTAATGCGCTCACCGCTATCTTCCCTGCAAGCCATATGTACCTGGTGGCCTGCGCAAGCAAAACCAACAGCATACAATTCAGCAGTTTCCCCATCACCAATGATGGCGATATTCATTGACACAAAGGCCCTATAACTCATTCGTTATGATTGAACAATTAAATGATAAATTAAGAAGTATTATAAGGCAGTACAGTGGCATTATGCAATCATTACCGGTTTCGATAACGAAGGCCAATGCAATTTTTGTTTTCGAGGTAGAAGAGATAGAAAAGTGATACTTGGACCAAATGTCAGCTTATTTTTTTTCATAAACAAAAAACTATGAACAGCTGAAAAAGGTAAAAAATCTGCTTTTGAAACTTTCGACACTCAATGTATTGTGCGATTTAGCACTATACATTTTTCATTCTTTAAAATGAGTAATGTTATTTATCGGTTAAAAAAAATGTACCGTAATCAAAAGTTAATAAACTGCTGCAACAGATTGAACAAGTGACGGTGCAACCTTCTTAACCTCGCTGATGCCTCCATGAATACAGGCTACATTACGGATACCATGGCGGCGCAATATAGAAGCCGCGATCATAGACCTATAACCACCGGCACAATATACCAGGTAGCGACCATTAGCATCCAATGCATTGACACCCACGGGCAGCCTGCTCAGGGACAGATATATACTACCCTTCATTTTTTCCTGCGCTACCTCACCATCGCGGCGTACATCTAACAATGTAACAGAAGACGATTGCAACAATGGTTCGTAAACAGTATGCATATATGTATCGATCGTATCAACAGGGCGACCTGCTGCAATCCATGCAGGCATACCACCATCGAGACAGCCAACCACATGCTCATAACCTATACGCGCAAGGCGTGTAATGGCCTCTCTTTCCTTTCCTTCATCAGTAACGAGGAGCAAAGGCCTATCAAAGTCGATAAGCGTACCGACCCACACAGCAAAATCACCACCCAACCCAATGTTGACCGCACCATTAATAAAACCACTACCGAAAGACAATGCATCTCTTGTATCCAGTATCAACGCACCTTGCAACTGCTGTTTTATAAACTCATCAACAGGCAAAGCTTTTAAACTGACATCAATGACCTGTTGGAAATCTTTGTACCCTGTTTTATTGATCGCAGCATCCTTAAAGAAATACGGAGGCGGCGCCGGCAGATCGCTTGTCACCTTGCTGATGAATTCATCTTTATCGGTTGCAAGCAGTGCATAGTTAGTTTCCATCTGCTCACCTATTGTAGAGTATGCCTGCTTACTGATATTCTTACCACATGCTGAACCTGCCCCATGTCCCGGATAAACTATAACATCGGCAGGTAACGTTTTGATCTTATTCTTCAATGATTCATAAAGCATGGCAGCCAATTCCTCTTTGCTGAGATTACCACTTAATAGATCGGGCCGACCAACATCGCCAACAAACAGTGTATCGCCGGTAAAAACAGCATGATCTTTTCCAAGCTCATCGATCAATAAGAAGCAAGCAGACTCAATAGTATGGCCGGGCGTGTGCAACACCCTGATATTTATCTTACCGAGTGGGAACAACTGCCCGTCAACAGCGACCCTGGCGGCATAACCCGGTGTAGCTGTAGGCCCGAACACAACTGTACCACCTGAACGGGCTGCGAGGTCAATATGACCAGAAACGAAATCTGCATGAAAGTGCGTTTCGAATACATACCGGATCTTAGCGCCACGTTCCTGAGCCAATTTTAAATATGGTTCAGGGTCACGTAACGGATCGATAACGGCAGCCTCTCCATCGGACTCAATGTAATAAGCCGCATGAGCCAGGCAATTGGTATATATCTGCTGAATGTACATGGTCTTATAATTTAATGGCATTTAAAATATTCGAAAGGTTCTTTACACTTATTGCATTTGTACAAAGCCTTGCATGCCGTAGCGCCAAAGCGACTGATCAGATCAGTATCCTGCGCACCACACCGGGGACATGAAACTTCATTGAGCGCAAAGAAACTAATGTTGCATGATGAATGAACCGGTGGTGCTATCCCATACTTCCTTAGCTTCTCTTTTACGTTGTCGGTCATCCAATCCGTAGTCCATGCGGGGCTATATACCAGCTTAACTGTAACAGGGCTGATATGATTATCGGCCAGTAACTTTTTTATATCCTGCTCAATGATCCCCATTGCAGGGCAACCACTATATGTAGGCGTCAATATGACCTCGCACCCTAAAGAGTCAATGACCACATCCCTCACCATGCCCATCTCCACTATATTGACCACCGGTATCTCGGGATCAGGTATAGATGCAAGCAGGTGCATCACCTGGTCCTTATTGTATGTAGCTACTACCATACAGCATCAGGATAAGCACGTTGTAAATATTGCATCTCTGATAAAATGTGCCCGAGATGCTCGGTATGTATTCCTTTGCGGCTACCTGTCTGCATGTACCCTACTCCAGGTATCTTAATGGTAGCTTCAGTCAAAACTTTATTTATGTACTTATCCCATTCAGGTTTTAAGAGGTACATATCTACAGCAACACCTTTTTCAACCAGTATAATATCGACCAGGTCCATCTCAAACAATTCACCTGTGTACGCCCACAGTTCGTTGACCGCCTGCTGTACTTTGTTATGACTCTCCGCAGTACCATCGCCGAGCCGCACTACCCAATCGGCACTATGGACCATGTGGTAATTTACCTCTTTGAGCGTTTTTGCTGCTATAGCTGCAAATGTTTCGTTCTTGCTATCCTGTAACTTTGTGAAAAAGAAGTACTCGAAAGCAGAAATAAACAATTGCCTTACCATTGTCTGTGCAAAATCTCCATTCGGCAATTCCACCAGAAGATCATTATAGAATTGACGCTCACCTCTACGGTACGCAAGGTCATCAGCAGTTCTTCCTTTACCTTCTACCTCGCCTGCATATCCCAGCAATGCCTGCGCCCTACCGATCATATCAAGTGCAAAGTTTGTCAAAGCCAGGTCCTCTTCCAGTATCGGCGCATTGCTACACCATTCGGACAGGCGATAAGAGAGTATAAGGGCATTGTCGCCCAGGCGCAGTCCATACTTATATAATGCTTGTTGTTCTGTCATGATATAGCTTTTTAAATTGCTTTAGCGCCGTCCGGCATTACATAGAATGTGGGCATTCTGAATATTTTGTCATTGGCAGGATCAAAGAACATACCCTTATCGTCAGGATCGGATGCAACAATAGCCATTGTAGGTACTACCCATATACTTGTACCCTCGCCACGGCGTGAGTATGTATCACGTGCATTCTGCAATGCCATTTTTTTATCGGAAGCATGTACGCTGCCAGCGTGTATGTAATTTGCCCCTGGCTTGCTTTGCATGAAAACTTCCCAGGAATCGAGTTGTGTGCCGGTTGCCATAATATTGTGTGTTTAAGAATGAAGTAATTGTTTTTCTTTTTTATCCCTATACGCTTCAGCCGCTGCCCGGACCCATGCGCCATCGTTATGTACCTTGATGTGATGAGCCATACGCTGCTTATTGCAAGGGCCGTTACCACCAATAACCTTGAAGAATTCATCCCAGTTAATAAGACCGTGATCGTAGTGGCCGGTAGCCTCATTCCATTTCAAGTCCTTGTCCGGTATCTTAAGACCAATTACCTCTGCCTGCTGAACCGTCTTATCAATAAATTTGTGGCGCAACTCATCATTAGAATGTCTTTTGATCTTCCACCTGAATGCATCACCTGAATGCGGCGACTCGCTATCATGAGGACCGAACATCATCAGTGACGGCCACCACCAACGATCCATAGCGTCCTGAGCCATTTCCCGCTGTTCCTTAGTGCCTGCCATCATTCGAGCCATTATCTCGTAGCCCTGCCGCTGATGAAAGCTCTCTTCTTTGCAAATGCGCACCATAGCCCTGCTATACGGGCCATATGATGTGCGCTGTAGCGATACCTGATTAACAATAGCAGCACCATCGCCCAACCAGCCAATAGCTCCTATATCGGCCCCTGTAAGCGCAGGATAATTGAATATGTTTGAATACTTAGCCTTGCCTGTATGTAACTGAGCGATCATCTCATCGCGGGTGATACCCAGTGTTTCGGCCGCACTGTATAAATACAGGCCATGACCACCTTCATCCTGGATCTTGGCCAGTAGTATCTGCTTGGCACGGAGGCTTGGAGCACGAGTTATCCAGTTGCCCTCAGGCTGCATACCTATAACCTCAGAGTGTGCATGCTGCGACATCTGACGAATCAGGTGCTTCCGGTAGCCTTCCGGCATTTTGTCCTTTGGCTCAATGTTATCGCCGTTGTCAATTTTTGCTTCAAAACTTTTGAGCAGTGCTTCGTTAATGACTGCTGTATTTTCTGTGTGTTCCATTTCCAATCAAAAATTTAAAAACCACAATGCTTTTGCTATACTATTATAATGTGCCCCTGCGTGCCTGCTCTGCTTCTATAGATTCGAACAAAGCCTGAAAGTTACCTTTACCAAATGACCTGGCACCCTTGCGCTGAATGATCTCGTAAAACATAGTAGGACGATCCTCTACAGGCTTGGTGAATATCTGGAGCAGATATCCTTCCTCATCCCTGTCCACCATGATACCAAGGCTTTTCAGGGTAGCCATATCTTCGGCGATCTCACCTACCCTTGCGTCAACAGTATCGTAATAAGTGCCCGGAACATAGAGGAACTCTACTCCTCTTTTGCGCATCTCTGAAACTGTAAACACAATATCATCGGTAGCTACTGCAATATGCTGACAACCAGGACCACGATAAAAATCGAGATACTCTTCTACCTGTGATTTTTTCAGGCCGATTGCAGGCTCATTGATAGGGAACTTGATGCGGCCGTTTCCATTGGTCATTACCTTACTCATCAATGCGGTGTATTGTGTAGCAATATCCTTGTCATCGAATGTGATGAGATTTGCAAAACCCATGATATTTGCATAGAACTCTGCCCATTTGTTCATGGCGCCTAGTTCTACATTACCAACCATATGGTCTATGTATTTCAGGCCGGTAGGTGTAGGTTGATATTCGGAAGTCCAAGCCTCATAACCGGGCAGGAACGGGCCATTGTAATTTTTACGCTCCACAAATACGTGAACTGTATCTCCATAGGTATGAATACCGGCTCTTACCACTTCACCAAATTGATCTTTCTCAACAACCGGTTCGAAGTATGGCTTTGCGCCACGGCTTACTGTTTCATCAAATGACTTGCGTGCATCATCAACCCATAAGGCGATCACCTTAACACCATCACCATGTTGCTTGATATGCTCCCCAATAACATTATCCGGACCAAGCGGAGTGGTAAGTACCAAGCGGATCTTATCCTGCTGCAATACATAAGATACCCTGTCTTTTACGCCTGTCTCCAGCCCTGCATAAGCCAATGACTGAAACCCGAATGCTGTCTTGTAATAATGTGCGGACTGTTTGGCATTACCTACATACAGTTCCACATAGTCTGTACCATTCAACGGTAGAAAGTCCTGAGCTTTGTCAAAGATCTTTTCGATGCCGTAATTGTAGTTTGTAACCTGCTTGAGATCTGCGGTACTCATAAAAAGTGTTTTATTCAGTGATCCATGATTTGTAATAACCGTCAACTTCAATCTTCAACGCCTCTTCTGTGATCATAACCGGATTGAACGGGTCTATCATCACAGCCAGTTCGTTAGTTTCCTTTTTGCCAATACTACGCTCTATAGCACCGGGATGCGGGCCATGAGGGATACCACCGGGATGTAAAGTGATCTGACCCTTATTGATGTTGTTGCGGCTCATAAAGTCACCATCAACATAGTACAACAGCTCATCGCTATCTATATTGCTATGATGGTAAGGAGCAGGTATGGCCAGCGGATGATAGTCGTAAAGCCGTGGTACAAAAGAGCAGATAACGAAGTTGCGGCTCTCGAACGTCTGATGAACAGGCGGTGGCATATGTATGCGGCCGGTAATAGGTTCGAAATTGAAAATAGAGAAGGTGTATGGATAGTGGTATCCGTCCCAGCCTGCCACATCGAAAGGATGATTGGCATATACATAGGGGAACATAAAGCCCTTCTTTTTGATGAATATGTCAAACTCCCCGATCTCATCGAATGTCTTCAGATCTACCGGGCGTTTTATATCACGTTCGCAAAATGGTGAATGTTCGAGCAACTGGCCGAAATCATTGCGATAGCGGCGTGGGGTAAATATTGGGTCGAAAGACTCTACATACAGCAACCTGTTAGCGCTGGTATCAAAGCTGATCTTGTATACTGTGCCGCGGGGTATAAGTATGTAATCGCCATATTGAAAAGGCAGGTCTCCGTACATGGTATGGACTCTGCCGCTGCCCTCGTGCACAAAGATCAGCTCGTCGGCATCGGCATTTTTATAAAAATACTCCGTGGATTGCTGAGGTGCTGCAAGGCCTATGTGCATTGCACTATTTACGAAAAGCGTTTTACGGCTTTTGAGGTAATCTGCTTCAGGCTGAACGTTGAAGCCCTGGAAACTCATGGCGTTCAATCCATTCTCTATAGCTACAGCAGGTATTACAGAATACGGCTTGCCTTTTTGTGTAACCCTTGTGGGCGGATAAAGGTGGTATGCTAATGAAGACAACCCTGCAAAGCCCTGTGTACCTACCAGTTCTTCCTGGTACAAATTACCATTGGGCTGACGACTTACAGTATGGCGTTTTGAAGGTATGTTTCCGAGTGTATGATAAAAAGGCATTGTACCGGATTTAGAAAGTGAGTAACTTATTACCTCAATATTACTTCCGGTGCTTTTTAAAACTTGTGATGATGGTCAACCGTTATAATGATCTTCATCATGACGATAGTGTGTCTAAGACATAAAAAGAGG
>CAYZKL010000024.1:15510-31930 GCA_964478855.1 uncultured Flavipsychrobacter sp. | reverse complement strand
CTGCCAAATGGCAGCCCCTCTGTATCAAAAGATAATCAATAATTAGTGTTTCATTGACATGATAACCCTACGGTTCTTAGCTCTACCTTCTTCGGTATCGTTAGGAGCGATAGGATCATTGATACCATGACCTACAGGTATCAACCTGCTACCATTGATGCCACCGGCTCTCATCAGGTAATCCCTAACTGCTTCAGCCCTTCTCTGAGACAACACCTTGTTGTAAGCAGGACTTGCAGTGATATCGGTATAACCATCGATCACGATACTTGAGTTTGGTTCTTCGTTCAACTCAAGGATAGCTTCCCTAAGTACTGGGTAAGAAGACTCATGGATGATCGTTTTATTAACGTCGAACAGGATCGGTGTAGAGATATCCGGCCTATCCACCTTAGCAGGAGTGCGGGCAGTATCATAAGGACAACCGAAGTTAGCTGCAGGGCCATAAACGTTAGGACACCTGTCTTCCTTATCAGGAACGCCATCACCATCTGTATCAGGACAACCGTGGAACATTGCAAGACCCGGAACGTCAGGGCAAGCATCTTCGTTATCAGGAACGCCGTCGCCATCCTTGTCAGGACAACCATGGTACTTAGCAAGACCCGGAACCTTAGGACAAGCATCCAGATTATCAGGAATACCATCACCGTCTGTATCAGGACAACCATTGTACTTAGCAAGACCAGGAACGTCAACACAAGAATCAGCAAAATCAGGAATACCATCGCCATCCTTATCAGGACAACCATTGAAAATAGCCAGACCAGAATCATCAGGACATTTATCGAATTTGTTAGGGATCATATCATGATCTTTATCCTTAACGCGGCCTAAGTAGAAGCGGAGACCCAGGTTAAGACCATATGACTGATCAACACTCTTAGTAACTGAATTCATAACTGAGCTATAGCTACCTACACCATCCGTAAGACGATAACCGCTAGGCACATTGTTACGTGGCTGCTGATACATGTAGTAAACGCCAAGGTTAAGTGCCACCCTATCAGAGAAGTAGTAGCTAACACAAGGGCGAACTATGAAACCAAGTGAACCTGTATTGAAAGATACATCACCCGTCTTTTGACCAGCACCCATACCAAGACCTACATTGTAACCCTGAGCACGAAGGCTGTTGAAAGTATCTAATACAGTACCGTCAGTAAAATTGTGTTTACCGATCTGCTGCTGCGTGATGAGCCAATCGCTGCTTGAAGGCACGGTAGCTGCATCATAAACAGCAACAGGATTGCCATTGCCATTTTGTGAAGCATACTGATAGATCGCTTCGTAATCGAATGTAGCATCTGTTTTGTAAGAATTGGTCATCTGCAGGTTGTACAACAAACCGATGTCTGCTGTAAATCCGAAATGCTTAGAGAACCTGTTCTTGTACTTCAGGTACACAGGAATGTTCATATTAGTGATCGTCAGCGACTCCTTGATAGGATTGTTCGCATTGATCACTTGCCTGAAAGTGCTGCGTGAAGGCGTATTGTCTATTGACTGATACTGTACGCTGTATTTATCAAGGATCGCATCACCTGTCTGGTAGAGGTACTTGAACCCTGCACCGATACCAAAATGACCTTTACGATCGAAGAAGTAAGCAACCTGGATATCTCCACCATAGGACATACCATTAGTAAATTTCAGATAGCCTGTATTCAGACCAATGCCATTTGTATAGTTGGCATCGGTATTTGCTTTAGTAAAGTCACGTTTGAGCATACCTCCAAGAAAGTTCGCATCAATAACCCACTTTGAAAGGAAGCTATCCGCATAGAACGGTTTTTTGTGCTTAACACCGTCTGTTGATTGTGCGTTGGTTGATAAAAACCCACCTGCTGCCATTAACAACAAAAATATTTTTTTCATCTATTGTGTTTTTAATGTTGAGAACTTAATTTTTTATAAATCTAGAGGTAGCAATTTTAACACCATCGCGATAGCAATCTACCAGGTAGCAACCAGCCGCAAGATTATTTACGCTGATCTTAGCTTTATGATTCACCACAGGAACCAAATCAAGTTTCTGACCGAGCATGTTGATCACCTCAACCTGCATATCGCCACTAACTGAAGAATTTATCTCAACGTTTACATAGTCACTTGCCGGGTTAGGATATACTTTAAGTTCAGCAGCATCATTATTTACATTAGCTACGCCAACCGGAGCATTGAAATATGCTTTCTGCATACAACCGTTGTGCATTACAATTACCCAATAGCGTTTGCCTGAAAGGTCTGCACTTGGATTGTAATAATTTTGTCCTGTCTGTTCTGTAAGTATAGTTGAATCAAGAGTGTTGATATCATCGTAACCCCACTGGTAAGTATCTGCATCATTTTTCAGACAAACGAACTGACCATTGTAGTAGATAACTTTTGGCATTTCAACTACGCTGCCTGTAACATTTACAGTATAGCTGTCTTTTGCTTTACAACCGGTGAGTTTTACGTTAGGAGTAACATAAACAGTTGCAACGCCAGGACCATAGAAGTTAACCAAAGCATACTGGTGATCATTACCAACAGCCCAAACAGAAGCATTGCCTGAAGTTGACCAGCTATACTCTATTCCCGGAGGAGGAGGCACATCAGTTCCGAAGGTCTGATACATTGTATTTGCACAAAGCACATTCGGAGGAGTAACTGTGATGTTACCATACGGAGGAGCAGGATTCAAAGTCAGTTTCAAATCTTCCACGCTTGTATTGATACAACCATTAGCACTTAACCTGTAGTGATAAATAACAGTGCGAGGAGCATAGATATCGCTGCTCAGGGTTTCATTAACTGAGGCCGTACCGAAATTGGTAGTTGGGAATACGTTGCTTACTACAGGACGAATCCAATCGTAGGTAGTACCTGCAGTGTAGCTCGTTGGTGTATAAGAGAAAGGCACGTTAGCACAAACTGTATCCAGCAGATGAGAAGACAGCTTAGGCGTAGGATGTACGATCACTGTAACCGCATGAGGATTGCTGAAACAACCGTAAGCATTAACAACATAGTTGTATGCAACAGGTATGCTTACGTTAGTTGTGTTAACCAGGAATTCATTAGGATTATTGATACCACTTGCCGCAGGATTAATAATACCCGGAGTAAATGCACGAGTCCATGAGAAAGTAGCACCTGTAGCACTGCTGGTAGGTGTGTAGCTGAAAGTAGTGCTGTCACAAATTGCAGCAGGAGTAAGTGTGCTGTTCAACCTTGGTTCTGCATTCACAGCAACAGTAACAGTATCTATATGAGCGCAACCATTAGCAATGAGGTTGAATGCATATTTTGTATTTACAGTTGCAGAGGTTGTATTCACCAGAACTTCCATTGGATCGCCTGTACCGAGACTAACACCATTGCTGATGCCAGATACTGTATCACGAGTCCAGAAGAAAGTAGTACCTGAGGTAGCACTTGTAGGTGTATAGCTAAAAGTAGCACCTGAGCAAGTAGCAGGAGGAGTAAGTGAGCTGCTAAGAGTTGGTGTAGGGTTAACAGTAACAATAACAGGGATGCCATTGTTTACACAACCGTTTGCGATAACATCGTATTCATAAGTAACAGCAACCGGATTTGGTGTTGTGTTATAAAGAGTTTCGCTAACAGATCCGGAACCAACTGCACCTGAGTTAGAGATACCAGGAACAACAATACGATTCCACTGGAAAGTAGCACCTACTGTAGCGCTGGCCGGTGTGTAGCTGAACAAAGTGCCAGAACATACAGGAGCAGGAGCAGTAGTGCTAGAAAGTTGTGGAATAGGATTAACATTCACAACAACATTCTGAGTATTGAGACAACCGTTAGCCAATAATGAATAAGTGTAAGTAACAGCTGCAGGATAAGAAGCTATATTAACCAAAGTTTCATTTGGATCGTTCGTACCTGAAGCTGCAGGATTAGTAATACCTGCAACCGGATTACGAGACCAAGAGAAAGTAGTACCGATAGTAGCACTTGCCGGAGCATAGCTAAACAATGTACCAGAACATATATCACCAGGAGTAAGTGTACCTGATAAAGCCGGAATTGGATTAACATCGAATACTACGCTCTCATTGCTGAAACAACCGTTAGCAATAGTTGTGAAGTTGTAAGTAACAGTTACGGGATTAGCTGTTGAATTCACAAGTAATTCGCTAATAGGAGCAGAACCAAAAGTAGCCGGGTTTGAAATGCCTGGTATTAGTGGCCTGTTCCAGGTAAAAATAGCACCGGGGGTACCACTTGCAGGAGTATAATTGAATGTATTTCCGTTACAAAGATCAGCTGGATTAAGACCGCTGCTCAGTGTAGGGGTAGGATATACTGTGTAGTCATAAGTTGCAGTTGGTCCAGAGCAACCGGCAGATGAAACCGGAGTTACTATGATAGTACCAACCTGAGTGAGCGCAGTAGCATTAGTCATTACGAATGAAGGAATGCTATCAACACCGCTTGCTGCAAGACCGATAGAAGTATTAGAATTGGTCCAGTTGTAAGCTGTATCAGGAGAACCTGACATATTGAATACAACGCCTGTTGAAGACTGACCGTTACAAAGAGTCTGATTAGCAACTACAGGAGCCTGAGGATTAGGATTAACTGTAACAGTGATAGGATACCCTGCACTAGTACAAGTACCATTGCTAATAGTAAGCGTACCGGTATATGTAGCAGGAACTGCACCAGCAGGAACTGCAAAAGTAATAGGAGCATACGGCAGTGTTGCATTAGTAACATCAACAAAACCTTCGCCCTGAGCTACAGCGTCCCAAACAATGCTATAAGTACCTGACTGATTGTACCTGATAGCGATCTGACCATCGCCGTTGTTATAACCCTGAGTATAAGATACTAAAGAAGCAATAGTAAGATCGGCATAAGAAGAACCGCCGCCGCCGCCGGTCCAAACACCGCCGCCGCCGCCATAATAGCCGCCACCGCCGCCGCCTGAAACACCGCCAAGTAAGCTACCATCGCCACCTACGCCAAAACCACCAGGCATACCTGAAGGCCATCCTGTACGAGTAGCAGGAGCACCACCATTAGACTGAGTACCGCCGGAAGCATGAGATCCGCCTACATTATCAGCACCATTAGCACCTATAAGATTACCGCCATGGCCTCCTGCATAAGCACCGAATGGGCTATCCCATCCGTTACCTGCACCACCACCGGCAACTACGATACGATCACTAAGTGTAGCTGCTCCGAAACGAATATCAGAAGCTCCGCCACCTGCACCACCACAACCAAAACCAGGATAATAAAATGCGTTACCACCTCCGTTATATCCGCCTGCAGCACCAATTGTGGTACCGTCTGCACCAGCACCTCCAACATACATTGTCAGTGTCTGTCCGGGAGTTACAGCGATTGCACCCTGAGCACGGCCACCGTTACCCGGATTAGGAGTGCTTGCAGGTCCAAAATGAAAATCATCTCCACCCATACCACCCTGCACATCAAATGCAATGCTTGTGATACCTGCAGGAACTACCCATGTTTGCGGGAAGCCTGTGTATGCAAATACAACAGGGATCACACCACCATTAGTAAGATTAGAATAAGTAATTGTAGCTGAAGTAGCACCTGCGCAAACCGAAGGATTTGCCCCGAGTGTAAGAGAAGGCAGTTCACTGACAACAACGAATACCACCATGGTATCAGTAGTTGTACCATCATCAACGACAATAGTAAAGATATCATTACCGTTGTAACCCGGATTAGGAGTGTACGTCAATCCTAATCCTGTAGGTGTGATAACACCGCCTTTAGAAGTCATTGTAGTACCATTGCCACCAATGGATCCATGTAATGGTCAGGAAAGCAATGTACAAGTTTCTATATCACCCACATCAGCATCATTAATGCTTAACAATGAGCCGATATCCACCAAGGTAGCATCCTGGCATACCTGAAAGTTTTGTGGACTAGCACTTACATAACTAGGAGTGGCAGCCGATGCACTATTGTTCATACCAAACAACAGCGCGCCTGCTAAAAACAACGTTCTTAAAAAACGATATTTTTTTACATTTTTTTTAGCAATCTTTCTGCCAGAGTAGAAAATTCCTGATCCCATATCTATATAGTTTAGAAACAATGCCGAAAAGTAATAAAAAAAACACATCAACTATAACAATTTAACCTTTTTTTTTAAAAAAAATATTGCAATGCTATTCCAGACGCGTTTTACATCCTATTCGATTTATTATAACTATGCTACTTCGCGGTTCTTTTTTTCAGCCAATAATACCTTCACTACCAAAAGATTATCGTGTAAAAAACGATATTTTTTTCCTTGACAATTCAGTTACATCCCAAAAATACACATACTATATTTAGTTATTTTTAATCATGTAAATACCGTCCGGCAATCGTTGATAAAAATCAATAAACGAGTAAATGCGACCGAAATAATGCTATTTATTCAGAGTAATATTGTGCCATTTTTTAAATCAAAGGTTAATAAATAAAGAGAGCGGCTCCAGATTGGCGCCGCTCTCTTTATTATGTTTTTGGTACTGTTATTATTGTTCGATGACCATGTGGAACACGGTGCGTTCAGTAGCTGAGCGCAGGCTCAGTGTGTACATACCGTTGGCAAGGTTGCCCAGTTGTACCTGTTCGCTGATATTGCCGTTCTGTGTCATTACATTGCTGCTGTACACTACCTGTCCTAGCATGTTGGTGATCACCACTGCTACTTCTTCGTTGCTGTTGCCCATAGTTCCTTTGATCATAAAGGTTCCTTTGTTCGGGTTAGGCATTACGCTTACATTGGCAGTAGCTGCAGCCACCTGCTGCACACCTACATTGTTGTATACATTGATCGTGATCGATTTTGTTCTTGTTTCACCACCGCAAGGGCCGCTGGCTGTTACTGCACAGCTTACTGAGTCCCTGTTGCTGAACGTGCTGATGAACACATTGCTGTTGGCACCTGCTACAGGAGCACCGTTCACATACCACTGGTAGGTTGGTGAAGGTCCGCCATTGGCAACAGTTACTGTCAGTGTATCTTTCTTGCCGATCAGGATCGTATGATTAACCGGTGAAGGTGTCATTGTGATCACAGGTACCGGTATCGGTGTTATCGCCATTACCACATTGCTGCTGTACACAGAGTCATCTGTGCGGCAGGTATACGTGCTGCGCATCTTGCACACCACTATATCGCCGTTTGCAGGAACATAGCTGTAAGTGATACCGGTACCGGTAACAGCACCATTCTTTGTCCACTCATAGGTAGCACCCAGTCCGCCATACATTGGAGAACCTGTGAACAGTACCGGAGTACCCGGACATACTGTAGTGCCCGGATCAGTGATCACCGTAACTACCGGTGTGAAGTTAGGATTAACAGTAACATTGACATGAGCAGCAGTTGTAGGGCTCACCGCACATGGTGCATCACTGGTAAGGGTCACTTCCACCACATCTCCGTTAGCCGGAACATATACATAAGAAGGAGCATCGACAGCACCTACCGCAGGCAGGCCATTGACCGTCCATACATAAGAAGGAGCAGAACCACCATCGGTAGTAGCTGCCATAAACGTAGTTGTATCTGCGTCGCAGGTGCTGATAGCAGGGCTGCCCAGGCTCACCGAAGGATGCGCCACAGGATTAACACTGATCACCGCATTGCCTTCCATAGTATTGCGGCAACCGGTAACAGGGTTGATACCTACTATAGTATAAGTACCTGTAGTGGTACGGGTACCGAAGCTAAGCGGAGTGCCGCTGCCCGGAACCACGCTGCCTACTGTGGAAGTACCTAGGTACAACTGGTAGTTGATACCTGTAGCAGAGTTGAGCAGGCTGATAGCCATACCTGAACCACCGGCGCAATAAGCACCACCACCACTCACTGTATCTGCAGTTGGTAATGGGTTAACTACTACTGTAGCCATGCCAGACATGGTATTGGTACAACCGGTAACTGTATTGGTAGCTAAGATAGTGTAAGCACCTGCTGTTGTATGCACACCCAGGTCAAGAGCACCACCTGTGCCTGCCATTGGGCTGCCCGCAGGGGTCATACCGTTGAGCAGCTGGTAAGCGATGCCGGGGAAAGAACCTGCGATACCGATATGCACACCTGCACTGCCGGCACAAAGACTGCCGCCGCCCGTTGTTGCAAATACTGAAGGAAGCGCATTTGCTATAACAGTAGCAGTACCACTCATATTGTTAGTGCAACCATAAGAAGCATCAGTACCGATAACGGTATAAGTACCCGGAGTTGTCTGAAGACCGAAAGATATGCTGCCGCCTGTGCCTGATACCATGCTGCCGGTAGGGATACCGCCAACATATAACTGGTAGTCAACACCCGCATCAGAGCCATTGAGGCTTACATCCACACCTGCACCACCGGCACAGAAAGGACCACCGCCTGTAACCGTGTACACGGTAGGTAACGGGGTAACACCTACATTGGCACTGCCCGCCATATCGCTGTTGCAACCGCTGCTGACAGCAGTTGCTTTTACTGTATAAGTACCTGTAGCAGTCATCATTCCGTAATCAATAGCACCACCTGTGCCGATGACCGGGCTGCCAACAGGCATTGTAGCGTTAAATAATTGGTAACGGATACCTGCATTAGATGCATCAAGGCCTACATGTACGCCTGCACCGCCTGCGCAGTAGTTGCCGCCACCGGTAACATTATGTGCTGCAGGAAGCGGGTTGATCGTAACATTGACACTGCCGGTCATATTGCTGCTGCAACCCGTAAGTGCATTTGCAGCTACTACAGTATAAGTGCCCGGAGCGCTGAACAAGCCAAGATCGAGTACCGTACCTGTACCTGATACAGGCATACCGGTAGGTGTGCCATTGAGTACTATCTGGTAATTGATGCTGGTAGCAGAGAAGGAAAGACCTACATGCGTACCTGCACCGCCTGCGCAATAACTGCCGCCGCCGGTAACTGCAAATATTGCAGGAACAGGATTAACAGTGATAGCTGCGCTGCCGCTCATATTGCTGGTGCAATGAGTAGCGGTAACTGCATTGGTAGCTATGATGGTATAAGTACCGGCAAGTGTCTGTGCGCCAAAATCAAGTGCAAGACCCGTGCCGTTCATTGGTGCGCCTGTAAGGACACCATTGCGGTATAACTGGTATTCAAAATTGATGTCTGAAGAACTCAGCGTAACATTAAGGCCGGCACCGCCTGCGCAATAGTTACCGCCACCCAGCACATTATATACTGTTGGTAACGGATCGATAGTGATCATTGTGCTGCCACTCATGTTGCTGGTACAACCGGTAGCTGAGTTAACTGCTACTACAGTGTAAGTACCTGCCAGTGTCTGCAGCCCGAGGTTCATTGCTGAGCCTGTACCTGCTACAAAACCACCTACAGGGCTGCCACCGTTATATACCTGGTAGTTGATACCTGTATTGCTGTTGTCAAGAGTGATCTGCAGACCTGTACCGCCTGAGCAGTAGTTACCGCCACCACCTACATTGTAAACCGTAGGAAGCGCACTTACCGTTACCACAACAGCTCCTGTCATTGCATTGCCGCAGCCTGTAGTGGCATTGACCGCATTGACAGTATAAGTGCCGGGAGTAGTGAACAGTCCGAAATCAAGAGGGCTGCCTGTGCCTGATACCGGAGTACCTACAGGTGAGCCATTGCGGATAAGCTGGTAGTTAATACCTGTGATAGAAAAACTTAAACCTACATGTACGCCTGTACCACCGGTGCAATAGTTGCCGCCGCCGGTAACTGCATAAGCTGTAGGTACCGGATTAACAGAGATAACTGCGCTGCCGGCCATAGTGCTGAGGCAAGAGGTTGTTGCATCTGTTGCTTCCACGATATAAGTGCCTGGTGCTGTACGCGGACCGAAATCAAGAGCTAACCCTGTGCCACCCATAGCACTGCCGGAAGGTACGCCTGCGAGCTTCACTGTATAATTGACACCTGACTGTGAGTTGCTGAGTAATACATTGACACCGCTGCCGCCTGCGCAGAAACTACCACCGCCGGTAACTGTGTAGGTAGCAGGAAGCGGGTCAACGGTGATCGTAGCGCTGCCGCTCATCGACGTGCTGCAGCCTGTAGCCGGATTAGTAGCTACTACTGTGTAGTTGCCGCCGGTTGTCTGCACGCCGAAGTTAAGTAAAGCGCCTGTGCCGGGCATCGGTGCACCAACTGTAGCCGCTCCGCGGAACAGCTGGTAGTTGATACCGGTATTGCTGCCGGAAAGAGTTACCGCATAACCGCTGCCGCCGGCGCAATATGCACCACCACCGCCTACCGAGAAGGTAGTTGGTACAGGATTAACCGTTACGTTAACGCTGCCACCCATAGTAAGGGCACAGCCTGAAGCAGTGCTGGTAGCAACTGCCGTATAAGTACCTGCTGCTGTCTTTGCTCCGAAATTAAGAACAGTACCGGTTCCGGTAACAGGAGCACCATCAGTGGCCATACCGTTATAAAGCTGGTAGCTCACTCCGGGGCTGCTGCTTGAAAGCATTACAGGAACACCTGTACCACCGGCGCAATAAGCACCACCGCCGGTAACTGTATACAATGTAGGAGAGATATTAACTGTTGTAGTGATCGTACGGTAACAACCGGTGTTCACTGTATAAGTGATCAGCGGGTTGCCTACTGCAAGGCCGGTAACGGTACCGGATGATGCACCAACTGTAGCCTGAGAAGGATTACTGCTGGTCCAGGTACCACCAAGGGTGGCATCGCTGAGGGTAGAAGGAGTAGCACTGCATATGTAACCATTACCTGTGATAGGTGCAGGTGTAGGATTAACTGAAACTGTGATCGTGGCTGTAGCCGGAGCACCGCAACTGTAAGTTACAGTACGGCTAACAGTTACTGTACCTGTGTTGACGCTGGTAACAACACCGGTAGTGCTGCCTACTGTAGCCACAAGAGGATTACTGCTGGTCCAGATACCACCGATAGAACCGGTAGATGATAATGAAGATGTAAGGCCATTACCACAAATATTGGTATTGCCGGTAATAACACCAGCAAGTGGAGGAGTGCATATAGGGGTAAGAATAATGCTGCCATTACCTGAAGTGTTATATCCTGTAGTAAGCGAAGCACCTGTAACTGCAGTAGGGTGGGCATAAGATGAACCGCCGCCGCCGCCGCCCCATGCGCCGCCGCCGCCGCCATAGTAGCCGCCGCCGCCGCCACCGCCATAATACATTCCGTTACTGCCCGATCCCAGAGTTCCGCTGGCGCCGCTGTAGCATGTAGAACCGGAACCTCCTGCTGTTTGTGTTGCACCGCCACCGGCAGTGCAGAGAGATTGGCTGCCACAGTCAAAACCGCCAGTGCCTGTAAGGCCACCGCCATTACCGCCGGGGTTACTGTTTGCGCTCCAACAGTCGGCGCCGCCGCCGCCGCCGCCGGCTGCTATTATTACCCGATTGCTAAGTGCAGTACCGGCTATGCGTATATCTGATGCACCGCCGCCGCCGCCGCCGTAGCCGCTGGTGCCGGAAGTGCCGCCGCCATTAAAACCACCTGCTGCAGTGCCGCCGCTATTTGCACCGACGCCGCCCACAAACAGGTATAGTACGTCTCCGGGATTGGTAGCAATAGTACCCTGTGCCCTGCCGCCGGCTCCGCCGTTACCGTATCCACTATACCCATTACCACCTTTGCCTCCCTGCATGTCTACAACAACAGAGAATGTGCCCGGCGTTACGGTGTACGTTTGCATAGACCCTGTGTATGCAATTGTAGTGGGTGTTTGACAATGTCCGGAATATGGTATCCCAAACACTGCAGCAATAATAATTGCCAGCTTTGTAAAGTAGAATCGTTTCATAAGATCAAACTTGTTTTTAAATATTTAAATACGCAACAACTATTAATAACTTAATTATAGATACCTGATAAAAGAAAAGTTAATTTCTCTTGATATTTAGGAATATAAATTTAACTAAAAATTGTTAATTTTTTTAAAAAAACATACAATGGTAAAAAAAAATTGAAAGTGAAATTAAAATGTGTATAAATAGGCGGTTTTTGTGGATTAATCTGGTGGTTTTAATGAACACAAAATCATGTATTTTAATACTGAAAGAGCAAAAAGCAGGAGTTTAGTACTTTTGCAGATCAATTAGTCAAATTAAGCCAAATATGCCAACATATAACTATCGTAAGTCTAAGGTAAGCAATCACTTAATAGTTTTGTCTTGGCTATTGGTATTTATAACATTCACAGGGTGTAGTGATACATCTGAAAAGAGTCCGGATGTGTCTGGTGTAAAAATTTCATTAAAAACTTATCGTTTTGACAAAGATATTTTTGCAATAGATACTAATCAACTTGCGGCCGGCTTGCAAAAGCTCAATGAAAAATATCCTGATTTTCTGAATTATTACCTGGATACAATAAAAGAATGGGGGATACACGGCAATTACTCAGATACAGTGAAAGGGATTCGTGAAGACCTGAGGCTTGATCTCACTTTTAAAGATTTTGTGAATCTACAGGACTCTATTTTAAAATATTATCCCGACAGCAAAGAAACGGATGATGTGTTGACAAGAGGTTTTCAATATATAAAATATTACTTCTCCGATTATACAGTGCCGAGAATATTTTACCTGAATATGGGATTAAGTAAATGGCCTACTTTTCCTGTAGATAAAAATACGCTTTGCGTAGGACTTGATATGTTCCTTGGTCCGCAGTTCCCATATTACAGGGCTGTTGGTATTCCTGACTATATGGATACACATCTTACAAAAGAGTACTTGCCGGTATCATTATTCAGTGTTGCATATAAGACAATTATGCCTCCCGATCTTGACAACAAACCCTTGCTGGATCTTATGATCCAACGTGGTAAGGAGCAATATTTTTTGCACAAAATATTGCCTGGTACAACAGATGAGGTGCTGTTTGGCTTTACTGATCTGCAGATGAAATGGTGTAACGCAAATGAAGCGGTAGTGTATAATTACTTCATTCACGAGAATTTGCTTTATAACAAAGAAGCACAGAATACAATGCCATACATACATGACGGCCCTTATGCAAAAGGATTGGAATCAAGTACGGAGCCTGTGAAGAAAACACCGGGAAATATAGGCACATGGCTTGGCGACAAAATAGTGTCAGCTTATATGGCCCAATATCCCAAAACAACTTTGAAGGAATTAGTGTACATGAAAATGGAGCCTACACAATTTCTGGATAAAGCCAAGTACAGACCAAAATAACATACGAATAGAATTACACACACACATACACATACACACACACAATTTATGAAGAAAATTATTTTACCCCTTGCTTTGTGCATACTGGGTATAAACGAATCGAGCGCGCAACTTGCTAAAACTGAAGACGTAAAAAAATCAATGGAGACTACCAATAAGGATACAGTTGCCTGGGTGCATGGCGGAGTATTGAATATTGGTGTAAATGAAGGGTTTCTGCACAACTGGGCTGCAGGTGGTGAACTTGCTTCTTTTACAGTTAATAGCATTTTTAGCGGACATATAGATATGCTGCTTCCCAGGTCAATATGGAGTAATAATCTTGACCTTGCGTATGGTCTTAACTATACTTATTCATCAGGTTTCGTACCCCGTAAGACGGATGACCGTATAGATTTTACATCTAAATATGGCGTGCGTATTGATACCGCAAAGGATCTTTATTTTACAGGTCTGTTCAACTTTAAATCCCAGTTCACCAAGGGTTATGATTACACATTGCCTAACTGGGACACAGCTCCAACTTCCAATTTTTTCACTCCTGCTTACTTTACTCTGGCTGCAGGTGCTGAGTATAGGAAAGGCAGTGACGTTTCCATTTTCTTCTCTCCTGTGGCAGGTCGTCTTACAGTAGCAGACAAGTACTACACTTCTAAATCTCCTACCGGTGCTTTTGGGGTGCCGTACAATAAAACGACCTTTTACCAGTTTGGTGCTTACTTTTCAGGCCGCTATATATTCCATGTCAATAAAAATGTTGTCTATAAAACAAGACTGGATCTCTATTCCAATTATATAGCTAAAGACACAAAAGATAGTACCGGGCAAGTGATCAAAAAAGACAATCCGGGTAATATCAGTGTATTGTTTGATAACCTGCTGTCCTGGAAAGTATCTAAGTTTTTAAATATAACTGTTGGAGCTACATTTATATATGATAATAATCTGCCTTACAGTAAAACATATGTAGATAATACAGGAGCTACTGTTTCTAAAGACGATCCGGGAAGAGATCTGGGCTGGTTGCAGATCAAGCAGGTACTGGCAATAGGCTTGGAATATAAATTCAGGTAAAAAATTAACTTAAAAACCTATTTTTGCTACCCGCCGCATTTTTTAACAAAGCGGGTGAGTATAAGAAAATTTAATGTCAGCATCATACCAGATAAAATTACCTCAATTCGAGGGGCCGTTCGACTTGTTGTTGTTCTTCATTGAGCGCGACGAGTTGGATATATACAATATACCAATTGCGAGGATCACTAACGAGTTCCTGGGTTATATTCATTCATTAGAGGCCTTAAACATAGAACTGGCAAGCGAGTTCATTTTATTTGTATCTACACTGATGCGCATTAAGGCGCGTATGTTGTTGCCACGCAGAGAAACAGACGCACAAGGAAATGAGATAGATCCGCGCCAGGAGCTAGTAGATAAGATACTGGAGTACAAGCGGTTCAAAGAGGCATCAGAAATGATGGTGGTGATGGAGGCAGAACGCCTGATGCAACTGAAGAGGGGTAACATCCGCATGGAAATGGATAGCCTTGGTGATACCTATTCCGAAGGGACTGAGATACAGACTGTTACCATGTACAAGCTGCTGCAGGCATATGAAAAGGTCATTAAAAAGTTCAATGAGCGTATGTTCAAGCCACAGCACGTGGTTGTGAAGTATAACTATAGCCTGGAGGGGCAAAGGACTTTTCTTATTGACCACCTGAATGAAAAAAAGAGGGTGCCATTTGAAATGTTGTTTGCAAGTTGCCAGAACAGGATACATGCCATCTTTACTTTCCTGGCTATGCTGGAACTGATACAACAGAAATTCCTGGCTATACTCATAGGTACTGGCCGAAACAACTTCATTGTTGAAGTGAATACTGCGGGAGACCAGGTTGTCGATCCTTTGCCTGACGATGATTTTCCGGCCCCTGATAAAGAGATTGCTCCCGAGGACGATACTGATCTGGCACAGTAATTGCACTATATGTAATGCAATTGTAGCTGTAACAAGCTTCAATTACACCAAACTTCCCCACTACGCTGTCGGACAGCGAGCCGGGGATTTTTAGTTTCTGATCTACTTATATTTTTACTTCGAAGCAGGTGGCGTGATGGGAGGTTTGCCCCCGTTCATCTCTACCATAACAGCTTGCATGCCATTTCTTGCCTGCTGGTGATTTGGATTTAGCTGCAGGGTTTTTTGCCACGCAGCAATAGCCTCGTTATACTGTTTATTGGAGTAGAGAGCACCGCCAAGATCGTACCACAATTCGGCATTGCCCGGATCGATTTCTATGGCTTTTTTGAACTCTACGATCAGTTCTGGATATTTGCCTGCCTTACCATATTTGTTCCATCCCTCCTTCATGTAATAATCGCTGATCAGCTTATACATGCCGGGCAGGGTAGGGTATGATGGGTATAATGTTTTCACACTATCCAGGTTAGCCTTGGCATTGTCCATATTGCCTAGTTTGTACCAGGCAATGCCCCTGTTCAGGAAGCCGGCTACAAAGGTTGGGTGAATGGATATCGCATGGTTTAGCAATTCTATAGAGCGGTGCAGGTAATCCTGTTTTATTTTTTCTTCAGGTTCATTATCTGCTTTGGTGATGTATGATGCAGCAACGTTGCCAAGTACCAATACACTATTAGGAACTGTACTCAGGTCTGCCGCAAACAAAGTGCCGTCATTTTTCCAGTCTGCATTGCGGTCTATAGTTTTTATTCCACATAGTATGATCACTACTATCATAACACCGGCAAGAGCTTTATAACCGTTTTCAACAGGCTTCATTTTTTCTGCACCTTTTACCAGCAACCATGCTACTATTATTGCAAAGCCTACAGATGAATGATACACCAAACGCTCACCCATTGTCGCGCCGATATCAAAAATGATATTACATACCAATGCAAAATGCAGCAGGTAAAAAGCAAGCGCAAATCCCAGAACACTGCGCTTCTTTATCAAAGCAAACATGAGGAATACCAACCCTGCGTGAATAGCAAATGATATCCATACCAATGGGTTGCCAAAGTCTTTGTAAGGTATAGAATTATAGGAATAGTCTGCAGAAAGGGGATGAGGGAAAATGAGCAGCCTGATGTAGTTAAGACATGTAGCGATCTCTGTAGCCAGCTTTTCGCCGGGTGAGGCAAAGAGGTAAGGGTTATTAAGCACCG
>CAYZKL010000024.1:12805-15500 GCA_964478855.1 uncultured Flavipsychrobacter sp. | reverse complement strand
ATATATTTTTAAAAAGAACAAATAAAGATCACTTGCCTTTATACTTTTCTCTATAGAGTAGTTGTTAAATAGATACAGGGCTAAGGGCAGGAATACGATCATCGTTATCGCATACTCCTTAGACAGGAATGCGCAGAGATAGCATAGTAATGCCCATCCTAATGTCTTTATATTTTTATCTGCCTGGTATTTGAAGGCGTATATGAATGTAAGGCACATGAACAGTAGCGACATGATCTCGTCACGGCTCTTTACATTGGCTACTACTTCTGTGTGTATAGGGTGTATAGTAAAAATAAGTGCGGCAATAAATGCAATTATCGGATCGTTTTTAAACACGATATTCCTGAGGAAGTAGAGTAATACTATTGCAGATAGAATATAAATAAGGACATTGACCGCATGGCGCACATGCATGTTGGATATGACCTTTTGTTCCTGGTCTCCTCGCACACCATACGCTATGTTTTGTTTCAGTACACTGTCCAGCTTGTCTTTTGGGATAGCGCCGAGAAACTGCTGCTCAATGGCAAAGGTGACTATTGATAAAGGACGGTAACGGCCGCCACTCAACTGATTCACTGTATTCAGCTGCCGGTAGTAACTATCATAAGCATCTTTGGTAAGTATATCCGGTATCCCTGAAAAACCTTCAAGTACATATTCATTCTTCAGGATCACAATGCCGTCGTCATGGGCGTATTCATTGTAGAAACTATTGACATAAAAGACAAACCCCAAGAGTGCAATAATGATAGCTTGCGTATTGAACTCATATAATGACCACTTCATACCAGTGGGCTGCTGAGTAGGTAACTGTTCCACTATAGGTTGCGTTTGCTGCGCTGATTGTGCCGGTTTAGGTGTTCCTTTCTTTGCCATAATTATCTCGTACTCAAAAATAATTTATACTTATGAAAAACGGTATCTCCGGCTAAAAAATCAGCAGCCGGTAAACTCGTCAACAGTGGCTAATAGCTCTTCAGTGGCATGTTCCAGGTTGTCATTGATAATGATCCTGTCGAACTGGGGCGCAAAGGTAAGTTCGTACACGGCCTTGCTTACACGCTCTTCTATGCTATGCTCCGTTTCGGTCCCTCTTGCTTTCAGCCTTTGGCGTAATATTTCCAGCGATGGTGCTTCTATAAAAATGGTCATACAAATATCCCGGTATTTATCCCGTATGGCAAGTGCGCCCTGTACGTCTATATCTACCAATGGTACACGCCCTTCATCCCATATCCGCTGTAATTCCGATTTCAGAGTGCCATAATACTTCCCGGTATATACCATTTCGTATTCTATGAACGCATCTTCATCTATCAGTTTCCTGAACTCATCTTCCTGGTAGAAATAATAATCCTTACCATGTTGTTCGCCCTGTCTTGGGTTGCGAGTGCAGGCAGATATAGAAAACGCCAGGTGTGGGCATGCATTGAGTAAACGCTTTACAAGCGTCGTTTTCCCGGAGCCCGACGGGGCTGTTATTACAATTATTTTTCCTGTTGACAAGCTTATTAGTTAATAGTGCGAATAAAGCAAAAATAACCCGCTTTTTCTAATTACGTGTGGGCTTGCATTAATACTACAGGGGATTATCGGTAATTATTAATCATTGGCTTAAAAACAAAAAGATGGCAGTAGCCATCTTTTTGGGTATGAAAAAATTAATTATGTTATTAGCAGAATTGCTCAAAAGCCTGCATCAGGTTCGCCGCGATCATTTGTGCAGGACGGCCTTCAATATTATGTCGTTCGATCATATGCACAACTTTGCCATCTTTCAACAATGCAATGGCAGGTGATGACGGAGGATAAGGTAGCAGGTAAGTACGGGCCTGCTTTACAGCATCAACGTCAAATCCTGCAAAAGTAGTTGTAAGACGACCTGGTTTTTTTGTTGCATTTTGTACTGCCATCAATACACCCGGGCGTGCTGTGCCTGCACTGCATCCGCATACGCTATTGATCATCAGCAAGGTAGTTCCTTCTTGTTTCAGCGTATTATCTACATCTGCAGGAGACAGCAATTCCTGGAAACCGTTGCTTGTCAATTCTGCCTTCATCGGCGCTACTATTTGTTCGGGATACATCTTTATTATTTTATGTTGGCACAAAGTTACGACAAGTGGGATTATATCCCATAAATAGCCTGATAAGCAAAATCAATGGCGTGTTTAGCCTGTTCCTACTGCGGTGCCGAGTGTAGCTCTGCCATTTATGATCTCAAATACCTTCATATTCACATCTCTCTTGACCGCATTCAGTTTTGTCTCATCAGGTAATGGATGTGGAAGGTTGTAGGAAATGATCAACTGGAATGTTTCTTTGTCAAAATTTTCTATATGAACATCAATAGGCTCCTTCACAGGATGTATATGCAATAAAGCCTCTTTCAAATCGCCGGTTATAGCTACCAATGTGGCATGGTCCGGTCCGTATTTTATGTTGGCAGTTATTTTTACAACTCTTGTATCACGCAAAGAAAGGTTGATCAGGTTTTGGCTCACCAGGTTTTGGTTAGGGATGATATATGCAGAGCCATCGGAATTGCGCAATCTTGTGCTACGGAAACCAATACGTTCTACTACACCCTCTATTTCTCCAAGTTTTATGGTTTCACCTGTCTTAAATGGTTTATCAGACAATATGGTAAAAGCAGCAAAGAAGTTCTCTACCGTTTCTTTACCAGCCA
>CAYZKL010000024.1:7805-12795 GCA_964478855.1 uncultured Flavipsychrobacter sp. | reverse complement strand
ATTTACATGAAACACACTGCCCAGTATACTGAATATGCTGATGGTCCACAGGATCAGTTTGGCCATTTCTTTCAGCAGCGGGTATAGCTGCATCTGGGCCAAATTCCTGTCGTGTTGCGCCCTGCCCATACGCAGGTAGTAAGCAAAATCTATAACCCTGCTAATGATCTGGGTAAGGAAAAAAATGAAAAGGAATAGCGATATATGATTAACAATATCGTCAAGTTGTATACTTACCCTTTTCTGCTTCTTTCCTAGCTGGAAAACGAACATATCCAGTAAGTGTTCCAGTTGATTCAGCGCTACGAAGTAAAGGATGGTCTGCAGCAGCCGCTCCACGGGTTTAAAGAGCGTTTCGCGGATGCGCTCTTTATGCTTCATGTAGCTATACCGTGATGCAATGTTGCTGCTGATGCGGGTGAGTAGTGCAGCCATTGGCTTCTTCAGCAGCAAAGTGCCAAGTGCGATACCGGCAAACCACATATAATTAGACACCTTTTCACCAAGGAACTCCTTGTCGAAAAAACTCCAGTCTATAGCTAATAATATATGGGACACCCTTACTTTTTTACTTGTTACTATACAGATACGTTAAACTCTCTCAGGGCATCATTCAGGCTGGTCTTCAGATCAGTTGAGGGTTTACGCTGACCGATGATCAGGGCGCAGCTCACCTGGTATTCTCCTGATGGGAAGCTTTTGCTGTAGCTGCCCGGTATTACTACGCTTCTGGCAGGTACCCTGCCTTTATATTGCACCGGTTCTGGTCCGCTTACGTCTATTATTTTGGTCGATTGTGTCAGTACAACATTCGCGCCAAGAACCGCCTCTTTTTCTACAATTACACCTTCAACCACTATACACCGGGATCCTATAAAACAACCGTCTTCGATGATCACAGGTGATGCCTGCAGTGGTTCCAATACACCGCCTATGCCTACGCCGCCGCTCAGGTGTACACCTTTTCCTATCTGGGCACATGAGCCTACAGTAGCCCATGTATCCACCATTGTTCCCTCATCTACATATGCGCCTATATTCACGTAAGATGGCATCAGTACCACATTCTTTGCAAGGTAGGCACCATAGCGGGCTACTGCATGAGGAACCGCACGAACACCCAGTTCTGCATAATTTTTCTTCAGCAGCATTTTGTCGTAAAACTCAAACGGGGCTACGTCCCATGTTTGCATAGGCTGTATGCCGAAATACAGAAGAATAGCTTTTTTTACCCACTCCTGTACTTCCCACCCTTTATCGGTAGGGGTGGCCACACGCAATCTGCCTTTATCTACTTCTTCTATAACTGCCCTTATGGTATCCTTATAAGTCTCTTCTTTTAATAATTCCCTGTTGATGTAGGCTGCTTCTATAGCCTCTTGCCATTGTTGATGCATTATGTATAAGTTGAATAGTTTCGGCGCGAAAATACGAAATCATTTGCGGCTTTATTGCTCTTCTGCTCTGTGGAGTCTCCTTACTTGCCATGGCCAGAACATATCGCCTGTTATCAGGCCTCTTGCCCACTTTCGTTCCACAAAATGGAAAAGTAACATAGCAACAAAAAATGCCATCGGGATGCCTATGCCACGAGTAATAAGGCCATAATAAACATCCCTGCCGCTGGTAAAATGTGCCGCAAGGTTATCAATAAGGTAGAAAACCGAAAAATGCACGAGGAATAAGGAGTAGGATCGTTCCCCCAGCCATATCATCAGTGGTTTGCTGAGCCATTTTCTTAATGTGTGTACGTTGAATGCAAGGGTGATTACTCCAGCATAGATGAGCCCGAAACCTGATTTGATGATAGGAAAGTAGTACAAAGAAGCAAGGATGATTATAGATCCGGTAATAATAAATATTCGTGCATCTTTATTACTCAGATCTTTTGCAGCAAGTATAATGCCGAGCAGGAAACATACCGGGTAGCATACAAACTGGAATCCATTAAGTACCACCCTGTTATAGTCATACAGCAGCGGGAAGTACTTAGTAAAGCCAAGTTGCAGTAAAACAGAAAGCACAAAAGTAATAGCAATCATCAGCCATATTCTACCAGTAGTCAGCTTTTCGCTGGCTGGGAAGGCGTACACACAAATAGGCACAGATAAATAGAACAACACCTCGATGCCCAGGCTCCACCATGCCAGGTTATAGTTTCCCGCATAGTAGTTAACAATGAATAATTCTCTTATGGTCTCCGGCCAGTTGAACTGTACATGAATACCTAATTCATTGTACCAGGTAGGGTAGGCATTGATATACCATATCACCGAGGCCGCAAATATCAGTGCAACAAAGTAGGGTGGGTATATTCTTTTTGCCCTGCGTATAAAGTATTCTCCTGTTTCAAATTTTCGCTGGTTTCTTAGATAAGGGCGCAATAACACCACGCCGCTCAGCACAAAGAACAGTTCTACGCCCGACTGGGTAAGGTTCTGTACAAGATAACCAAGGAATGGAATATTGAAATGATTGATAGCTTTTACCACATTGGCAGTAAGGGAGTGATGTATCACTACCATTAATGCGGCAATACCACGGAGTCCGTCTAAAAAATGAAATCGCTCCTGTTTTGCCGTAGCTGCACTCATTAACTATTCTTGAAGGTTGTTGTCTTAAATATTATTTCACAAATGTCCTTATCACATCAAATATGCGGGCAAGGTCATCATCTGCAAGGTTAGACCCTGATGGTACACAAAGCCCGTTTTTGAATAATTCTTCGGCAGTACCATCTCCGTAAAATGGTGATCCATCGAATACAGGTTGCATATGCATCGGTTTCCACAATGGCCTTGATTCTATATTCTCTTTCTCAAATGCCAGTCTTAGTTCTTCTCTTGTAAATCCTGCCTCTTCCGGGTTTATCAATATAGTGGTAAGCCATCGGTTGCTGAAATAACCGATAGGCTCTGTCACAAAATGAATTCCTTTTTTATTATGCAATACTTCGTAATACTTATTGTACACCGCCCTGCGTTGTACTATCCTTTTCGCCAATACTTCCATCTGGCCCCGGCCCACACCAGCGCATATATTGCTCATGCGGTAGTTGTAGCCAATCTGTGAGTGCTGGTAATGCGGTGCTTCATCACGTGCCTGTGTGGCCAGGAAACGGGCATCTTTTACCAGCGATTCATTGTGCGATACCAAAGCACCACCGCCGGAAGTGGTGATTATCTTATTGCCATTAAAAGAAAGTATGGATATATCGCCGAATGTGCCGCATTTGCGGCCATTGATAGATGAGCCCAATGCTTCTGCTGCATCTTCGAGTATCGGTATATCATACTTGCCTGCTACTGCTATCAGCTCATGCATTTTTGCAGGCATGCCGTATAAGTGTACCACTATGATCACTTTTGGCTTTTTGCCCTTAGCGATACGGTCCCTTATAGCGTCTTCTAATATAGTCGGCGACATGTTCCATGTATCAGCTTCGCTATCCACAAATACCGGAACCGCCCCCATATAGGATATAGGGTTGGCAGAAGCGGAGAAGGTCATGCTCTGACAGATCACTTCATCACCAGCCTTTACACCAAGCAATACCAGCCCCAGGTGTATGCCTGCCGTGCCTGAGCTTAAGGCAGCAACATAGCAGCCATTATCAAGAAACAATTCCAGGTCCTGTTCAAATCCATTTACATTCGGACCAAGTGGTGCTATCCAGTTGGTGTCAAATGCCTCTTTCACAAATTGCTCTTCAGCGCCGCCCATGTGGGGGGATGATAACCATATCTTCGATTTCATTCGTTCTCTTTTACTTTTATTATTCTTGCGGGGTTACCTACAGCGGTAGCATTGTCAGGTATGTCTTTAATTACTACAGTGCCTGCACCTATGGTGCACCACTTTCCTATTTTTATTCCTTGTATCACTGATGCGCCGGCCCCGATATGTGTTCCTTCTCCCACTTCCACTCCGCCGCTAAGGGTGGCGTTGGGTGATATATGTACATAGTTGCCCAAAATACAGTCATGGTCTATTGATGCACTGGTGTTGATAATGCAATGGGTTCCTGTCTGTGTATCGGCGTTTATCGTTGCTCCTGCCATTATCACTGTTCCTGCTCCTATCGTTGCTCTTTTAGATATATGTGTATGCGGGTGTATAGCAGTCCCGAATGTCACAGTTTGTGCTAGGCGCTCTGCTATTTTCTTCCTGGTTGCGTTTATGCCTATTGCCAGTATCACTTTATTTTCTACCGGGGATCCAGTGTTTATTGGTTTCTGTACAGGATAGTGCCATATTGGCTCCCTGTCTGCATCGTCCCATATAGTTATGTTCGGTTCATTGCAGTTTTCAAGTATCTCTATGATTACTTTGCCGTGTCCGCTTGCTCCGTAAACGATCATAAGTGCTTTTATTGATTGCCCGTGAATTGCTCCATTGTAGCAGATGTTTCAGAACTGATCCCCTCTGACCGCAACACGTTACGGACGGTGAGCAACAGTATTTTTATGTCTACTGCAAAGCTAATATTATTTACATACCATACGTCGTATTCAAACTTTTGCTTCCAGCTTATTGCATTGCGTCCGTTGACCTGTGCCCAGCCGGTGATGCCCGGTTTTATACTGTGCCTTGATCGTTGTGTCTCATTGTACAGCGGCAGGTATTGTATCAGCAGCGGCCTGGGTCCTACAATGCTCATGTCGCCCTTGATCACGTTCAGCAGTTGCGGTATTTCATCCAGCGATGTTTTGCGTATGAACTTTCCTAATGAAGTAAGTCTTGCTGCGTCAGGCAGTAATTGACCGCTTTTATCCTTACGGTCATTCATTGTTTTGAATTTGATCACCGTAAATATCTGCTCATCTTTCCCTGGCCTTGGCTGAAAGAAAAATGGCTTCCCTGAATTTGCTATCGCCAGTAATATGGTTACGAGCAGAAACACCGGCGACAATACTACAAATACCATCAATGCTACTACAAAGTCGCATAGCGGCTTGATCACATTGATGTAAACTGATGATAGTACTGT
>CAYZKL010000024.1:0-7795 GCA_964478855.1 uncultured Flavipsychrobacter sp. | reverse complement strand
ACTGTTCGTTGCATTATTGTTTTATTATTCCTTTTATGTGTTCCAGGTATTTCTTCGCCAGTACTTCCCTGTCAAAATTCAGCTTGGCAAATCTATAACCACTTTCCCCTGCTTTTATAAGTTGTTCCGGGTTTTCAAGGTATGCTCTTATTATCCTGTTGTATTCCTGAATGTTCTCAGGTTCTACGTAAGTGCCCGCACCTGCCGCCTCAACCAGTTCTCTCGATACGCCATCAATGGCCATTAAGATTGGCTTCTTGCAAGACATGTAGTCAAATGTCTTGTTCGAATATACCGTCTTAAAGGTATCTACTCTTTTCAGTACAGACGCGCCAAGTTCTGATGCCAGTATATATCGGAATACATCGGCCTTAGGTACAGCATCAAGAAAACGTACATTGGTTATGTTACGGTCTTTCGCCATTTTCTTCAACCTGTCTTTTTCCATGCCTTGCCCGATGAGTAGGAACAATACATTGGTATCACTGAGCACTTCACCGGCATCAAGTACCTGTTCCAGGTGGTTGGCGACACCATGTGCGCCAACATAGGTGATCACAAATCTGCCATCCAGGTCATGCTCCTTCCTGAATTGGTCTCGATCGAAGCTATTCAGTAGCTGTTCGGATAAGCTGAAATCTGCCGCATTGGATATCTGTATCAGTTTGCGTTCAGGTATATTCTTTTTATCCCGCAGCGTATTGTAGAATGCCGGCGTAAGTACATTAATGAGTTTAGCTCTTTTGTATATAAACCGCTCCACGCCATATGCCAGTTTAATGATTAATTTATTGGTAAGCACTCCCGTATCTATTGCAGACTCCGGCCATAGGTCCCTTACCTCAAACAGGAAGGGCATACCCCTGAGCAGGGAAACCAGGTAACCACTCACACCTACAAATAGTGGTGGAGAGGTAACTATAACTACATCAAATTTTCCCTTTGCTTTGAACAGACCCGCATATAGCGAGGAGAACATAAATGAAAAGTAGCCCCATAGCCTGCCTATAAAACTTTTGTTATAAGATTCTGAAACATGGCAGCGCCATACATTTACTGCGCCCTGTTGCTTGTTTACAAAATACCTGCCTTTATATGCTGCTATTTTTTCATTGCCGTTATAGTGCATCATCCCGCCTATCACCGTCACAGTATGTCCTTGTTCTGTCCACACACGGGTAAATTCGTTCCACCGGGAACCTCCCGGATCATCTTCCTCTAAAAAGTATTGGTGTATCAGTAATATATTCATGAATCTGTCCCCGTCTTTATTATAGTTTCTATTACTGTACCGTCTGTACTGAAACAGCGTTCTTCTGTTTTTTCTTTTTGTCCGTATAGCGAAGATTGCCAGCCTTCAGTAACTATTGCTTTCAATGCTGCTCCTTTCGTCATCGCGCTTATAGCTACTTTATCCTTTAAAAGTAGGGGAATATGCCACAATTGCCGTATCATATGCTCCGGCTTTCCGGTCACCTCATCTCTTAAGGCCCATTCCGGTTTGCCTATTAGTTTTGTAATTGTGCGTTTATGCACTATTCCCTCTTTTATATATTTGAATGCATTTACTGAACCTGTAAATACAAATGTGTCATTATTTTCTTTCAGGCTTGCATCCACACATTCCGACCAGTAGTACCATATGAACCTGCTGCCCTTCAGCATCTGGTCATTGTCATCCAGCATTACTGTATTGTGTGATTGCGTGCCGCTAAAGTATCTTATCGTCTGCTCATCAGTATTGTACTTATAGCTCCCTGCATCTGTAAGCAGGTTGTCGCCCTTGTACCATATATCTATATGCAGGTTATCAGCCTGCAGCGGCCGGTCTTTATAACTGCCACATTTTACGAATGTCAGTGTTTCAGGTTCTCTGATAATATAGTAGCCGCCAATATTATAGCTATGTGTGCCATTGCTGATGGTCATATTTTCGGTTGGCTTTTTATTTATACCATACCATTCAGCATCTTCACTTTCGTTTAGTCCTGCACCTATGCTTAGTGCTGCGGCCAGTGCATGTAGCTGAGGACGGTAATCACGGTAGTGTGCATTATTCAGTTTAAAGAACAGTGCTCCGTCATTTGCCCCGAAATTAGGCAGCCAACCATTTTCTTCTATCATACAGGTTCTTAGAAAAGATAGTGATGCCTTTGCTCGCTCATATACCACATCGCTGAAACGGTCACCATTCTTTTCTGCCAATATAATACCCCACGTCAGCAGTTGCACCACTATCCTGTGATAATTCATGGAGTGTTGCAGGAAAGTACCATCACTATATACCTGGTATGCTATCTCTTCTTCAAACCATTTTTTGCCATCTCCTTTCCACGTGTTAGCATTCGGCAGGGTAGGGTATAGCGTACCTGCCAGGTACAGCGTAAGCGTTTCCGTGATAGCATGGTTGTTGCGTACTGCTATTCTTGAAAAATCTATATTGTTATAGATGTGGTCCATATGCCAGTATATAGCATACTGTACCTGTCCGAATATTTCCTCAGTAAGTTTAGCTGAGTTCCTGTAATAGTGTAAAGCGAAGGTCCAGTTTAAGACACGCAATGACATTTCCTGGCTGCAACGATAGTTCGGCCCCATATTCACAGGATTGCTCTTTATCC
This sequence comes from uncultured Flavipsychrobacter sp., assembly GCA_964478855.1. Lineage (GTDB taxonomy): Bacteria > Bacteroidota > Bacteroidia > Chitinophagales > Chitinophagaceae > Nemorincola. The sequence continues at coordinate 5,174 of CAYZKL010000024.1, read as the reverse complement.
ATGAAAGTATATCGCCGAACACCTGCTCTGCGCAGTCTTTATCAAAATGATGGTCGTAGCGGATAATATCATAGAGGTAAGAGAACCGGGATTTTTCCCACACATATTTTATGTCTCCTGCTTCTTTAGAATAATCTGCGATCTCAGTCCAGTGCTTACTGATATCGTACTTATGTCCGGAGTCGGGATTAGTTACCCAGTCGTAATCAGTGCCGAGGTCGGTAAGGATACTATTGAACAACAGGAATTTTCCCTGCTGCAGTTGTTCGTACCGTTCCTTTATATTGTTGTCCTGTTTCCGGGAAACTTTGATTGATTCTTTATCGGGGAAGAAGAATTGCGTCTTTTGTGCTTTCCAGTCTTGCAGGCTAATGTATTGTTTGTAAGCTGGGGCAGAGGGGAATTTACTTTTGAGCAGGCCTGTTTTTTTCATCAACTCATATCGCACACGGAACTGTACATACCTGTACCCCATGTTGCCCGCAAGATTGATCATTTTTTTCAGTGTGCCTGCCATTCTCTTATATTGTCACTATGAATTCACTACCCTCATTTGGCTTGCTCTTTACCTCTATTGTGCCTCCCAGCGATTCTATTTGTGTCTTGGTCAGGAAGAGGCCAATGCCCTTACTGTCATAGCCGGTATGGAATACCTGGTTCAGCTTAAAGATCTTGTTTCCGTACTTACTCATATCTATGCCCAAGCCGTTGTCTTTTACGGAGAGCACTATGCGGTTATTTACCTTTTTAGACGATATAATGATAATTGGCGGTTCTGTTGGATTGCTATATTTGATCGCATTACTGATCAGGTTGTATAGTATGCTTTCCAGGTAAACCTTAGGGTAGGTGATGTGCTTTATTTCCAGGCTCAGTTCTATGCTTGCATGATTTTCGTAGATGGTGCCATGCAGTTGGTTCATAATGTCACGAATAATGCCATTAAGATCACATTCGTCATTTGCCAGGTTCTTATTTAGTTTTATTTGTGTTATCTCCATCAATACCTTCAGAGTCTCCATCAGTGATGTGCTGCTGTCTTTGATGATACCCAGCATTTCATCATGCGTGAAGGCCTCATTCATCCCGGTACTCGATTTGTTATCTCCCAGCGTGAGCTCTTCAGCAAACATTTTTATGTTGCTCACTGGCCCCCGCAGGTTATGAGCTATTATGTTGCTCAGTTCTTCAAGCTGGCTTATCTTGTTCACAAGGCTTCCTCTTATCGCTTCCAGGTCTGCGTTCTTCCTTGTTATCTCATCAGCCAGTTGTTTCTTCCTTGTTATATCCACTACCTGTGCCACAAAGAACTTCGGTGTGTCATCACTATTCCAAACCAATGATACAGTAAGTGAGGCCCATACTATTTTCTTCGTTTTCGATATGTATCTCTTCTCAAGATTGTATGTGTTGATCTGCTTTTTGACCATTTGCCGCAACAGGCCCAGATCTATTTCCAGGTCTTCCGGATAAGTGATATCCTGGAAGGTAAGATTTTGTAACTCTTCTTTGCTATAGCCGGTCATATGGCAGAACTCATTATTCACGTCCAGCCATTTGCCTTCAGGGCTTATCAGTGCCATACCTATACCTGAATGGTCGAAGGCACTGGCAAAGGTCTCCATACTCGTCTTTTGTGCTTCCTGTGCCTTTATGAGGTCTGTTATATTCAGGCCGTATGCCATCAGGAATTCCATCTGGCCGTTTTCGTAGAATACCGGGTGTAGTAGTCGCAGGTGATAGCTGTCATTGCCGTCGGCATCAGTGAGCTTTTCTATTTTCTGCACTTTGCCGCCACTCTTTTCTGCACTTTCATAAAACGCATATCGTCCTTCTGCAAAGGAGAGCGGCTTGTTCCGGTAGTTGCAATAATCAATGTCCGTTTTGCCTATCATCCATTGCCGCAGTTCTTCATTTTTGAAAGCATGTTTGTTTACAAACAGGTAACGATGCGCTGAATCGAATACTGCAATATCTGCAGGTATGCTATGAAGGACATTTTCATAGAACCTTCGCTGAGTTTCTATTTTTCGTTCCGCAAGTTTTTCTTCTGTTATATCTACCAATATCCATATCCCACCTTTATGGGTGTTATCTATCGAAATTGGAATGAAGTCTCTTTTGAATATTTTACCATCCTTAAGTTCCCATTCTTCATTCCGCACTTCCTCACCCTTTTGCAGGATGTCCGTTGTTTTCCTGAAGAACTCTTCGGATTCCTTGAATATAAGTTTGCGGTGCTGTAGCCCATCCGCAGCCTGTTGTCCTGCCAGTTGGTCGGGACTGCCTGATATCTGGTATATATCGCAAAACATCTGGTTTGCGTAAATGATCTCGCCTTCGTTACTGGTCACCAGTATGCCCCGCTGCAAGTTGTTGATCAGTTTTGATAAAAGTTCGGAGGTAGATTTATATGCCTCATCTGCTTTCTTTTTTTCGTTGATATCGGTATGCGTTCCGATAAAACGAAGTGGCCTGCCATCAGCGGCCCGTGACCCGAAAACCCCCTTACCTTGCAACCACCTATATTCGCCGTTTTTTGCTTTATATCGTAGTTCCGTGCTGTAAAACGGTACCTTGCCTGTAAGATATTCTTCTATTTTCTTTTTTGATTGCTCGAGGTCATCAGGATGCACTCTTGAGGTCCAGTCTGCCACCGAAGAGATTTCTTCCGGGGTATACCCGAATTTCTTGTACCACTTTTCAGAAAAGTGCATCTGGCTGGTCTCCAGGTTAATATCCCACATGCCATCGCCTGCTGCATCAAGTGCCATATATAGCTCGCTGTCTGATGTGTTGCTGCCCTTAGGCTTAGGTAGGCGCTCGATCACTACCAGCAGGTGTGTACTGTCCGGGTGTATTGGCAGTATCCTCAAATTGTAAGAGACCAGTGCCTCATTATCAACAGTATTAAAATCAAACGAAACTTTTTGACGTGTGCGAAACGTTTCGCAGATCAGCGGCTTACATAAGCTGGTGAATGTGTCGTCACCTATATCGGCTATCTTTTTTCCTTCCTTTGCGTTTATTCTTATGCTTTCAGCTGCATGCTCATTCTTCCATATTCGGGTGATCATATGCTCCTCTGATACTTCCCATACCATATCACCCAAATTCAGCAATGTGGCTACGGTCTGCTCCAGTATATTTGAGGTGGTTACCCGCATATGTTATTTGCGATTCAATTCAAAAATATCAATAATATGGTTAATTATGCGTCCGGCAGTTTTGCCGTCCCATAACTCAGGTATTCCACCTTTCTTCCATTTACCGGCAAACAATAGTTCAAATGCAGGAGCTATACTTTTTGGGTCTGTTCCCAGCAACTCGTTAGTGCCTACACTGCATGTTTCCGGCCGCTCAGTGCTATCACGCAGCGTCATGCATGGTATGCTCATGACTGTTGCTTCCTCTGTTATTCCACCTGAGTCGGTTATTACTGCCTTCGCATTTTTTACAAGATAATTAAATTCCAGGTAGCCAAGCGGGTCTGTTACATGTAGGTTTGCTGCATTGATACCTGTTGCTTCCAGTGTCTTCGCCGTTCGTGGATGTACCGGAAAAATGATCGGCAATCCCCTCGATGCGGTTACTATTTCTGTTACCAGTTCTTTCAGTTTTCCTGCATCATCTACATTGGCCGGCCTGTGCAGGGTCATGATAATGTAGCCCTTTTCTTTCAGTTCATGTTTATCCCAGATCGCAGGCTTAATAAACCGTGGCATCTGCTTATACAGGGTATCGATCATGGTATTGCCAACAAAGTATATCCGCTCATTGCCAACGCCTGCTTTTCTTAGGTTATTATTCGCTACTTCCGATGTGGTAAAGAAATAATCGGTGATGGCATCGGTAACCATCCTGTTTATTTCCTCGGGCATGGTCATATCACCCGAGCGAATGCCGCCTTCCACATGGGCTACTTTTATATTGTTTATTTTCTTTGCAGCAATAGAGCATGCCATGGTAGATGTAACATCCCCCACCACAATGCATAGGTCACAAGGTTGTTTCAAAAGCAGTGCTTCATAACCTATCATTATCTTACCTGTCTGCTCTGCCTGTGTGCCTGATCCGGCTTCCAGGTTGTAGTGCGGCGCAGGTATATTCAATTGATCAAAGAAATCGCCGCTCATCTTTTTGTCATAGTGCTGGCCTGTATGCACCAGTCTGTAATCTATCGCTACACCTGCATTGTGTTGTGCGGTTATAGCTTCTATGATCGGTGCTATCTTTATAAAGTTTGGCCTTGCTCCTGCTATAATATCTATTAACATTAAACCCTTTTATCTTTTTTTTGAATTTTTTACCTTTGAATTTTTACTTTTTAATTCACACTAACCCATCCCCTGCTGCTCAGGCTCTCCAGCGCTGCAAAGCTGGCTAGAGTGGTGTTTACAAGTTCATCCATAGGTATCAGCGCCTGTCCTCCGTTCTTTATGCGTTCCATCAGCAGTTTGAACTGTGCTGCATGGCCTTTATCCACATTGGTCTTCAGTTTCGTAAAACTGCCTGTTCCATATCCCTCTGTCTGGCGGAAGTTGTCTGTTATTAGCGTACGCTCCTGCGAGTAAACCTCTATGCGTTCCTTGCTGTAGGTTTTTGAGCCGTTGGCAAAGTAGTTAATGACCCCTGTGCTGCCGTTCTCATAATGCAGCAATATCGATGCGTTATCTGTATTTGCCTGTGGGTTAGATCCCATAGCATTCATGCATACAGCTTTTATTTTGCTTCCTGTAAGGTAGGTTATCAGGTCCATATAGTGACATGCTTCACCTACTATCCTTCCTCCGCCCACTTTCAGGTCATGTACCCATACATTTGCGGGTATGCTTCCTGCATTCATCGTGGCTATTACATTCATAGGTGCGTCGCCGGTTATTTTCTTCACCTGCTGCATATGAGGAGAGAAACGCCTGTTAAAACCTACGGTTAGTGTCTTGTCGTTATTCGCTGCTTGCAGTATTCCTTCCAGTTCTTCCTTGTTCAGGGCAAGTGGCTTTTCTACAAACACGTGCTTGCCGGCCTGCAGTGCTTCTATGACCATGTGCGCATGTTCATTGTGCCGTGTGGTTATCATCACCAGGTCCACGGAAGCGTCATTCAGTATGCTTCTATAGTCTGTAGTGCTTTTGCCTATCTTATATTTCTTGGCGAGTGCTGTGCCTGTTACT
>CAYZKL010000023.1:27832-45070 GCA_964478855.1 uncultured Flavipsychrobacter sp. | reverse complement strand
TCGCCTATATATAAATGTCCTGTCTTTGCTATTGCTACACCCAGTGGCCGGTCCAGTGATGCCTCTGTTGCCAGTCCGCCATCCCCTGCATATCCCCTGGAGCCATTACCTGCCACTGTTGATATGATGCCCTTGGTACTGATCATGCGTATCCGGTCATTCATACGGTCTGCTATATACACATTCCCTGAGTCGTCCGATTTAATAGCTGTTGGCCCGTTGAACTGTGCTTTTATTGCAGGTCCGCCATCACCGCTGAAACCCATGGCCTGGTTACCGGCATAGGTACTTATAATGCCAGATGGATTGATCTTCCTGATAACATTATTACCCACATCTGCCACATATAGATTACCTGCTGCGTCAGCGGTCACATCCCATGGTTTATGCAGCTCCGCTACTGTTGCCGGTCCGCCATCACCGGTATAGCCGCCGCCGCCGCCGTTCCCGGCAAGGTGATGAAGAATACCTGCTTTGGTAACTACAAGGATACAGTTGCCCCCGGTTTCTGCTATAAATAAATTGCCTTTCTTATCAGTGGCTAAGCCGGCAGGGTAAAACAGTTTTGCGTTGGTCGCAGGTTGTGCCTCTCTCCTCAATAGTGCCGGCGGGATCCACATACCCAGGCTACCGCCACCCGCAAACCTTGTTATGATACCATTGGTATCTATCTTCCTGATCAGTCCGTTATCATAATCACTGAAATATACATTACCATTGGTATCTACGGCTATGCCGTACGGCTTGTTTATGGTTGCATTCGTAGCCGGTCCGCCATCTCCCGAAAATCCTGATACGCCCGACCCACCTATTGTTGTGATAATACCACTTGCTGATACCTTCCTGATAATATAGTTAGTGATCTCTGCCACATATAGATTACCTGCCTTATCGCACGTTATTGCATACGGATTGCACAATGCGCCATTGGTAGCCGGACCGCCATCGCCGTTATATCCCCAGGTACCTACGCCTGCTACTGTCGTTATGATCTGAGACTTACCGGCAAAAGGTAGTAAAAGACAAATAAGAACTATTCGGATGAAGTGGCTCATTCAGGCTAAGGTTATATGTAAGTATATAAAAATAGGATTTATTATTGTATTGTTTAACCTTATGAGCCGATAAATAAAAAAAATACACAGGAAACGTTTTTCGTGTAAAATGTTTCCATAGTTTTGCGCCGTAATATGGAACCATTACAGAAAATACTCAGTGCATCGGTGGAATTGTTTAGCCAGTACGGTTTTAAAACAATTACTATGGATGATATTGCCCGCAGGGCGGGTATTTCCAAAAAAACCCTCTACCAGCATTTTGCCAATAAACAAGAGGTAGTTAATGAGTCTGTTACCTGGTATAAGAATAATACAACCGAGAATTGTGCCGTAGTACTTGCTGATGCTGAGAATGCCATCGAGGCTATGGTAAGGATATTGGCTTTTTTTGATGGTATCTATAAGCGCATGAATCCGATGGCGATGTTCGAGCTGCAGCGCTTTTTCCCCGATGCATACAAAACTTTCAAGGATCTGCTGGTGGAGCGTGATATGATGATGATCCGTGATAATATATTACAGGGCATCAAAGAAGGCTACTACCGGGAAGGCATAAATGCAGAATTGATGGCAAGATATCGGTTAGAAACATCACTACTCATTTTACAACCCAGCCTCGTGGTCAGCGATCGTAACAGTCTAATAAATGTAGCACTCGAAATAGGCGAACATTTTATGTACGGACTAATGACTCCCAAAGGCGAACAACTTTTTCAGAAATATAAAGAACAATACCTAAAGCAAGCATCTACTATATGAACAGGATTTCTCTCGCTCTCATCAGCATTTTCTTTACAGCCGGTACCGCCGCGGCCCAGCAGCCCGTTCGTCTCGGTATCAACGACTGTATGGAGTATGCCATGAAGCACAACTACACTATTAAGAACGCAGCGCTTGATGTGCTCATACAGCAGGCACAGAATAACCAGACGGTTTCTGCTTCTTTACCTCATGTGAACGGTAAAGCAGATTTCAGCTACTTTAATATTCCGCAGCGTTCATTTATAGATGCCAGTACTTTTGCTACGCCCGGTTCTCCGGCGGCACCTCCGGGCACCATTATTCCTATTACATTCACTATCCCTTATACAGCGTCGGTAGGTCTCACTGCATCACAGCTGTTGTTCGATGGTAGTGTGTTCGTGGCACTTCAGGCGCGTAATACAGTAATGGAATTTGCTAAACAGAATGGCAAGGTTACCGAAGAGAACATTCGTTACAATGTATTCAAATCGTACAACTCGCTGGTTATTGCGTACCGCCAGTACGATATCATTAAGTCATCGCTGGCATTTGCCCGCAGCTTGGAGCATGATATCCTTGTCACCCAGGAGGCAGGATTTGCTGAGCGTATAGATGTGGAGCGTACAAGCGTTCAGGTAAATAACCTGGCTACTGACAGTATGCGTATTGCAAATATGCTCAGTGTATCAGAGCAGATGCTGAAATATCAGATAGGTATGGATATCAATACGCCGATAGTACTTACAGATACTGTTGTAGAGCAGCGTACCCAAGAGGCAATGTCACTTGTGGCAGAACCAAAGAATTATGATCGTGTACCGGAATATACATTACTCAATACTGCTTTAAAGCTTAGTGAATACAACCTGCGCAGGTACAAACTTGCCGCACTCCCTACACTCAGCGGTTTCTGGGCTTATGGTTCTAACTATGGTTCCAATAAATTCGGCGATGTATTCATGTTCAATAAATACTGGGCAAGTTCCACGATGGGCCTTTCGCTCACCATGCCGATATTTAATGGTTTCATGCGTGCAAACCAGGTTAGGGAAGCTAAACTGAACATCGAAAAATCGCAGAACAATATAGAGAATCTGAAACTCGGTATCGATTTCCAGGCATCTGTTTCCCGCACTACATTAAAGAATGCAATGCTACAGGCCGAAAGTCAGAAACGTAACCTGGACCTCGCAAACAATGTGTTGGATCTCGCCAGGAGAAAATACAAAGGTGGCGTAGGCAGCAACCTCGAGGTTACTCAGGCTCAGACCGATCAGCTCAGGGCACAGACCAATTACTTCAGTGCATTGCTCGAAATAATCAATGCCGAAGCGGATCTTAAAAAAGCGCTTGGCCTGTTGAAACAAGGATAAGCAGACTATTCAAACTTTTTATACTAACACTTTACATATAAAACACCCCAGATAAATGAAACGGTTAAGTTATTTATTGATACCTGTAATAATGCTGGCCTCTTGCGGCGGCAATAAAGTTGATAAAGCGGCCGAACTTGCCCAGCTAAAGAAAGAGCGTGCCGATATCGACCTGAAAATAAAAGCACTGGAAGCCGGCAAAAAAGATTCTGCCAAAGTAGTGCCTGTATCTGTATTAGAGATACAGCCCACTCGCTTCAATGCCTATATTGAAGTACACTCACAGATCACCGGCGATGAGAACGTACTTGCTTCTCCTCAGGCACCGGGTACTGTAAAGAGCATCCTCGTTCAGTCCGGCCAGAAGGTTGGCAAGGGCCAGGTATTGGCTACACTTGATGCCGCTGTTGTAGAGCAGCAGATCGAGGCAATGGGCCCTCAGCTTACTTTGCTGAAATCTGTTTATGAAAAACAGCAGGCATTATGGGCACAGAACATTGGTACAGAAGTACAGCTGATGAGTGCTAAAGCGCAATACGAAGGTGTTCAGAAACAGATATCTGCTCTTAAAGCTCAGCGCGATATGTACAGGGTAGTATCCCCTATCAATGGTACGGTAGATGCGGTGAACCTGAAAGTGGGTGAGGCTGCAGCTCCCGGCATGACCGGTATACGTGTTGTCAGCTACGATAAGCTGAAAGCCGAAGCTAACCTTGGTGAGAACTACCTGGGCAAAGTAAAACAGGGAGACCCTGTTACGCTTATCCTGCAGGATGTGAATGATACTATTAAAACCACACTCAGCTACGTGGCACAGGCAGTAGATCCTGCTTCACGTGCATTCATGGTTCAGGTTCGTCTTGCTACCAACCGCAGCATTCACCCGAACATGTCTTGTATCATGAAGATCGCAAACTACTCTAATGCAAAGGCGATCGTAGTTCCTGTATCAGTTATCCAGAAAACATCGAAAGGCGATATGCTTTATATAGCTGATGGCAATAAAGCTAAGTCAGTACTGGTAACTACCGGTCAGAACTCAAACGGCCTTGTGGAGATAACTTCCGGCCTCAACCCCGGCGACAAGGTTATCTCGGTAGGATATGAAGCTATGGAAGAAGGACAGAACATCGCTGTTCAATAAGGTACTATTAAACACTTACTTAAAATAATTATTGCTTCAATAATATTCCGATGAAGGATACATTCAAAGAATTTAAACCGTCGAGTTGGGCCATTGATAACCGCACTGCGGTATATATCATTACCATCATCATTACGCTTACGGGGTTAATGGCTTACCTGAACCTCCCCAAAGAGCAGTTCCCGGAGATCAAGATACCACAGATCATCGTGCAGACCTTGTACCCGGGTACCTCTCCTGAAAACATGGAGAACCTTGTTACCAAGCCAATAGAAAAACAGGTAAAGAACCTTACCGGTGTTAAGAAAGTAACCAGTAGCTCTTTCCAGGATTATTCTGTTGTTATTGTTGAGTTCAATACTGATGTAAAGATCGACAAGGCAAAACAGGATGTGAAGGATGGTGTGGACAAGGCCAAGCAGGACCTGCCCAAAAACCTTCCCTTCCAGCCTGAAGTAAAAGACATTGACCTTTCTGAACTACCGATATTGTCGGTGAACATATCGGGTAACTATGACCTTAACCGCCTAAAGAAGTATGCCGACAAAGTGAAGGACAACATCGAGGCGATGAAGGAAATTAAAAGGGTGGACCGTATCGGTGCGCTCGATCGCGAGATACAGATCAATGTGGATATGTACAAGATGCAGGCCGCAGGTCTTACCTTCGATGATATAGATCGTACCATCGCTTCTGAGAACATATCTGCAACTGCGGGTGAGGTGTCTATGAACAATCAGAAGAGGGTAATGAGTATCCGTAATGAGTTCAAGAACGCTGCCCAGATAGGTAACATCATCATCAAGAGCCAGAGCGGACACAGCATTTATCTTAAGGATATAGCAAATGTTGTGGACAGCTTCGCAGAGCAGAAAAGCTATGCGCGCCTCGATAATAAGAATGTCATCACCCTCAACGTTATCAAGGCCAAGGGTGCTAACCTTATCGAAGCTTCTGATAAGATACAGGCACTGGTAAAAGATATGCAGGACAAGAACGACCTGCCTAAAGAACTGACCATTGTTACCACCGGCGATCAGTCGCAGACTACCCGTAATACACTGCATGACCTGATCAATACCATCATCATTGGTTTCTTGCTGGTTACTATTATCCTCATGTTCTTCATGGGTGTTACCAACGCATTGTTTGTGGCACTGTCTGTGCCACTGTCCTGTGCTATCGCGTTCCTTGTATTGCCTGCTATAGGTTTTACGCTCAACATGATCGTATTGTTCTCATTCCTGCTTGCCCTGGGTATAGTAGTGGATGATGCCATTGTCGTCATAGAGAATACGCACCGTATTTACGACAATGGCAAAATGGACATAAAGCGGGCCGCCAAACTGGCCACGGGCGAGGTCTTCCTCCCCGTACTCTCCGGTACGGCCACTACGCTTATGCCCTTCATTCCGCTTGCCTTCTGGAAGGGCGTTATCGGTAGCTTCATGTTCTTCCTGCCTATTACACTGATCATTACGCTTGTAGCATCACTGCTTGTAGCATATATCATCAACCCTGTATTTGCAGTTAGCTTCATGAAACCTGAGAATCATGATACTACTGTTAAGCGTACCATATCTAAGCGCGATAAGATACTGGCAATAATATTCATTGCTATTGCTGCTATATTCTACATGGCAGGTTCTTATGGTGTAGCTAACTTTATAATGTTCATATTCCTGTTCATTGTTCTCGAAAGGGTACTGTTCTCTAAATGGATACATGCTTTCCAGAATAAGGTATGGCCTGCATTCAGGGAGTGGTACACCAGGATACTGAAAGGTGCACTGAAAAGGCCGGTATTGGTATTGGTGGTTACTATTGTGTTACTGCCGGTATCTATCATGCTGTATTCTATACGCAAACCTCCTTTTGTGTTCTTCCCTTCTGCTGAGCCAAACTTTACTTATGTGTACCTCAATCTGCCGGTTGGTACAGACCAGGCATATACCAGCGAGGTATTACGCAAGCTGGAGGCTAAGGTGAATGCTGTATTAACAGACCCTAAAACAGGTAAAAGAAATCCTGTTGTTAAATCTGTGATCGCAAACGTAACTGTCGATGCGGTGGATCCTAATGCGGGTGAGATAGGTGACTTCCCAAACAAGGGTAAGATCAGTGTGGCGTTCGTTGAGTTTGCTGAGCGTCATGGCCAGTCAACTACCAAGATACTGGGTGACATACGTGATGCAGTTAAGGGCTATCCTGGTGCTGAGATAACTGTGGACAAGGAAGGTGGCGGACCACCATTGCCTAAACCTATCGTGATAGACATAACGGGTGAGAACCTCGATACCCTTGTGGCTACTGCCGACAGGCTGAAGCGTTACCTGGCTACCAAGCAGGTACCGGGTGTGGAAGAGTTGCGCAGCGATTTCGACGCCAACAAACCCGAGATCGTGTTCGACCTCAACCGTGAGCGTATGAATAATGAGAGCATCTCCACCTATGCTGTGGCTATGAATATGCGTACCGCAATATTCGGTAAGGAAGTATCCCGTTTCCGTGATGCCAATGACGATTACCCTATTTACCTCCGCCTTATGCACTCACAGAGAAGTGATGTGGATGCGATCAGGAACATGCCTGTTGTATATCGTGATATGGGTATGGGTGGTATTATCCGTACTGTTCCTGTCAGCTCGTTTGCTGATGTGCATTATGGCGCTACTTATGGCGGCGTTAAGCGCAAGAATCAGAAACGTATCATCACACTTTCATCCAATGTGCTTACCGGCTTTGAACCAAATGATGTGGTGGCTGCCGTTCAGCGCGAGATCAATGAGTTCCATGCATCTCCATCAATGACCATCAAAATGGGTGGCGAGCAGGAAGAGCAGGCCGAAACAGGTGCGTTCCTGGGCTCTGCGTTTGCTATCTCGCTCATGCTTATCTTCCTTATTCTAATACTTCAGTTCAACTCTCTGAGCCGTACTGTGATTATTATGAGTGAGGTATTGTTCAGCATTACTGGTGTAATGCTTGGTTATGCAGCATTTGGCAATACCTTCAGTATGGTTATGAGCGGTATCGGTATAGTTGCCCTTATAGGTATAGTGGTGCGAAATGGTATCCTGCTCGTTGAGTTTATGGATCTGATGTTGTCGGAGGGCATGAGCGAGTACGATGCCATTGTTGAGGCGGGCCGTACCCGTATGACCCCGGTATTGCTTACAGCTACTGCTGCCGTACTTGGTCTGATACCACTGGCAGTTGGTCTTAATATCGATTTCGGTACGTTGTTCACTGAGCTCAATCCGCATATCTTCTTTGGCGGCGATAGTGCAGAGTTCTGGTCTTCACTGGCTTGGACCATGATCTATGGTCTATCCTTTGCTACGCTTATCACGCTTATTGCTGTTCCGGCCATGTGCCTGCTCAGCTTCAGGCTCAAGGCATGGGGAAAGAGAGTATTCGGTAAGGCTACTGCCTGATAATGTTTTGCGTTTTATACGGAGCCCCTTGCCTTCCCATAGGCAGGGGGTTTCTGTTTATTGCATAAGGTGGGCGTAAGGTTATTTGCGTCGAAGTTGGTCTATAAACCCTGTTATTATCGTAAATTTGCCCCGAATCGTAAAAACCTATATCAGCCACTATACCGCTTATAAGCCCCAACAGCACAATCATATTATCGTAAATTTTCTTTTTAGATAATTTTCAATTATTTTGTGCTGTTTCAAATATTCTCATTACCTTTGCACTCCTCTTGAAAAAGAGTAAATACTCAATAATATGAAACGTACATATCAACCACACCGCCGCAGCCGTAAGACAGTTCATGGTTTCCGTAAGCGTATGGAATCTGCCAACGGCCGTAAAGTATTAGCTTCTCGTCGTGCAAAAGGACGTCATAAACTGACTGTGTCAGACGAAAGCCGCCTGAAATAACATTTAAAATCTTTTCGCCATTCGTTATACTTTCAAGGTATATGAGCGGCTCAAGCGAGAGCAGCATATTGATACGCTTTTCCTCAAAGGGAAAGCGTTTTCTGTTTTTCCCATAAGGCTCGTCTATACCCTCGTTCCGCGCCCTGCCACCGATCCCTCGCCTGCAAAGGCCGGGTTCTCAGTGCCCAAAAAGAAGTTCCGCAGTTCAGTGCACCGGCACCGTATCCGTCGACTCATGGTCGAGGCCTGGCGACTGAATAAGCATACTATTTATGCCATAATACCGGCAGACCAACAGCTTCATTTGTTCTTTCTCTTCACCGATACCATAATGCCCGAATACGAGCCCGTAAAAGCAGCTATTCTGAAAGGAATGGACAAGCTGGGTGAAGCCATTACCAAAACCACCGCTCCAAACCCGTAAATAAAAGATCGAGTATCAAACAACTACTATCCATATTATTTATCGGCATCATTAAGTTCTACCAGGGTGCCATTTCCCCGTTCTTCGGGGCCAAATGCCGCTTTACCCCTACATGTAGTACATATGGCCTGCAGGCCATCAAAAAGTACGGCCCTTTCAAGGGTGGGTGGATGGCATTCCGCCGTTTCCTTTCCTGCCATCCTTGGGGCAGGCACGGTTATGATCCGGTACCATAAACTTTGCTTCCTTCTCGTTACGGTTGTCGTTATTTAATTTATTGGTTAAAACAGTCCCGCATGACAAAAAACATTGTTGAGCCCTGATGTTTTTTCTACTTTTATATACTACAACAACAGGATAATGATAGATACCCCCCGCTATAAAGAACTGCAGGAGAAACTGGCGCAGCAGACTGATGAAAAGGAAAGGCTGAATATACTTGTGGATATAGGTATAGAGGTGCGCAATATGGATGTGGATGAGGCCATAGCCATAGCCGATAATATTATCGAGCGTTCCCGCACTATTGGTTTTCGCCTTGGGCTGGGTCGCGGGCTCAATCTCAAAGGCTCCTGTTATTGGCTCAAAGGCGAATATGATGCCGGCCTCGAGGTGCTACGAGAAGCCCTGCGGGTGGCAGAGCGTATCAAAGACCGCAGGCTGGAGGCTCGTGTTCTCTATTACTTTGGTAATATTTACCGAGACATGGGCGACCTCGCTAGCGTACTTACACATTTCGAAAAGGCCCTTGCTATATACGAAGAGCTTGGCGATGAGTTCCAGCAGTCGGTCATTCTTACTAGCATCAGTAACCTGCTCTATGACCTTAATGATTACGACAGCGCCCTGGAGTATGCCTTGAAGTGTCTGCCTATATTTGAGCGAGCGCATAATGTGCGTAGCCTCATCAATATCTACAATACTCTCGGTAATATTTATTTTAAGAAAGAACAGTTTGGCGAAGCGCTCCATTACTTCGAGGAGAATATAAACCTGGCTGAAGAAGGCACTATTGCCCATATCATGGCAGAGAGTGGCCTGGGTAAGGTGAACTATAAAATGCACCACTTCGACAGTGCTAATAAGTACCTGTCACATGCGCTGGAACAGTCACAACACCTCAGTAACGCAGAGGTACAGATCATCTGTAACTTTTACCTCGGCAGGCTCTATATGGACGAAGGTAGCTTCAGGCAGGCATTGCAATACCTTGATGAGGCATATTCCCTGGCCGAGGAGTATACCCGCCGTCATGACCTGATGAGCATCCACGAGGTACTATCGGCCCTCTATGACAAGATGGGCGATATACCTAAGGCGTTTTATCACCTCAAGTCTTTCGAACAGTTAAAAGAAGAAATATTCAAGCAGACCATCATCAATGAGCTGCGCAACCTGCAGGTGCGTCAGCAGATAGAACTGGCGCAGAAGGAAAAAGAAGTTGCGGAACGAACAGCCTTTCTCAAACACCAGTTCATGGCCAACATGAGCCATGAGATACGCACACCTATGAATGCCATAGTAGGTATGACACGGTTGCTGCAGGCAAAGGAACCCAAGCCGGAACAATTAAGGTACCTGAATGCTATCCAGTTATCTGCCGACAATCTCCTTGTTATTATCAATGATATCCTTGACCTCTCCAAGATAGAGGCAGGAAAGATCATCATTGAGCATATAGACTTCTCCATTCGTGAGGTGGTCAGTAGTGTACGGGATATGCTGATGCTCAAGGCCGAAGATAAAAGTATCGAGTTCCGTATCAATGTCGATAATACTATCCCACGCAGGCTCACAGGCGATCCTACAAGGCTCAACCAGGTACTTATCAACCTTGCCGGCAATGCGGTCAAGTTTACCGACAAAGGATATGTAGAGGTTCGTGCAACCATCAATAAAACTGAAGAGAACAAAATATACATCCAGTTCGATGTCACGGATACCGGTATTGGTATAGCACAGGAGTACGTCGATACAATATTTGATAGCTTCACGCAGGCAGGTACAGATGTCACCCGTAAGTTTGGAGGCACAGGGCTTGGTCTCACTATTTCCCGCCAGTTGGTTACTCTTATGGGTGGCGAGATTTCTGTGCGTAGCGAACTGGGCAAGGGCACCACATTCACTGCCATTATTCCGCTCGAAGTGGCCGCCGTACAGGAAGAAGTAAAGCCTGAAGGCGTACTTAACAATGCATCTATGCAGCGGCTGAATGCACTGAAGGTGCTGCTGGTAGAGGATAATGAATTCAACAGGATGGTTGCAGAGGATACACTCAAGGAAGCTATTCCGGGCCTTAAACTGCAGATAGCTATAAATGGCCAGGAAGCGGTTGATCGCCTCCGTAACGAGATGTTCGATGTAGTGCTTATGGATATACAGATGCCGGTGATGGATGGCGTTACTGCTACAAAGGCAATACGCACCACTTTGCCCGAACCAGCCCGCAGTGTCAAGATCATTGCCATGACGGCTAATGTGCTTCAGGAAGATGTGCAGCAGTATTTCGATGCCGGTATGAATGCCTATGTCTCCAAGCCGTTCAATGCAGATGAACTGCTGCTGAAAATGGATACCGTTATGGGCAATACCCAGCCGGTGGGCAATACCAACAAACCCGAAGCACCTGCGAAAAAAGAAGAGCGGTCATTCCCGCCATTGCCGGAGCATGTTACTGACATGCAGTTCTTGCGCCAGTTCACCGGTGGCAATATGGAAAAACAGCAGAAGTATGTAGGCATGTTCCTCGACAATGCACCAAAACTGCTCGATAGCATAGACAGGGCCATGAACGCTAAAGACTATCCTGCGGTCAAGATAGCTGCACACTCTCTGAAACCTCAGCTGTCCTACATGGGTGTAAAAGAAGATGTGAGCAATATCTTCCTGATAGAGCAGTCTGCCGGGGAGACCGCCCATCACGATACCTTGCCTGCACTTATAGTAAACCTTAAACGTTTATGTACCAAGGCTTTTGATGAATTGAGGAATGGTAATTAGCCCGTCAGCTAAAAACCACGAACGATAATTACACTTTTATAATTTTTTTTACTACTTTTCTGAAAATCTTTTTATGGCAGCAGAGCACAAATCACAATACGTTTTCCTGGTCGATGATGAACCAATTCAGAATGAGATGCTGAAAGATCACATCTCTTCCCGTTTTGACTACCAGCTCAAAACTTATGAGAACGGTGAAGATGCCATCAAAGATCTGCATCTTAATCCTGCTATTGTCGTACTCGACTTTCACCTGAGCGCACATCTGCCTAATGCGCAGAACGGTGTTGAAGTGCTGAAAAAAATAAAAGAATTGAGCCCCAATTCAGAGGTTATTATGCTTTCCGGCCAGGACAAAATTGAAGTGGCTATCGATAGTATGAAGCACGGTGCTTATGACTATGTGATCAAGGGCGAAACTGCATTTTCACGTATCGAGAATATACTCAACAACATCATAGAACTGCACAGTATAAAGGCTTCCAACAATACTTACAAGAAGATAACAACTATGCTGGGCGTGGCAATTGCTCTGGTACTGGTTATATCAGTTTATCTTGTTATGAAGCTGGATGTTACCCGTCCTAAGTAATTTTACTGCGCTACTACAATATGGAATACTTTGGTATCATCGGCTGAGCGCACGCTCAGCAGGTAGCTGCCATTAGCTATGTCATCCAGCAACACCTGTTCATTTACTTTGCCTAGTGTTGCAGTTGTTTGTTTGTTATACACTTCACGGCCCAGCATATCTGTAATAGTTATAGTGTACGTTTCATTACTGCCCGATGCAAAAGTTCCCCTCAGGTTCAGGCTGCCCTTTGCAGGGTTAGGAAACAATGTAAAGCCATCATGCATATTCATGCCCGCTACACCTGCCGTACTCTTAGTGATATATGCCCAAGTATAGCTCGATAACCTGCACACATCATTGGTGGTGATCACGCAAGTTATAGAATCATGCAGCCCTGTATCAAAGCTGTTGGTGATGAATGTATCAGATAGAGCACCCGGTACTACCGTATTATTTATGATCCACTGGTAAGACAGGTCATGCGCATCATTGGTCACTATAGCTACAAAAGTTACATAGGTGCCCGGTGCCACTACATCGCCCGGGTATGCATCTACATAAAATATCGGTACTATCGGTGTATCTACTGATATCACGTGCGTAGAGCTCAATACCGGGTTGGTGCTTAAACAAAGATAGTTGCTGGTCATAGTCGCAAATACCTGGTCACCATCACTTGGTATATAAGTAAATGACGGTCCTGAACTCATAACTGCACCATTTACGGTCCAGGTATAAGTAGGCGCTGTACCAGCGAATGATGTCAGCGGCATGTAGATAATAGCACTACCCATACATATGGTATCGCCAGGTGTAGGGTCAATACTTACTGTAGGCACCTGGTAGTTCAGCACGGTCATTGATACAGTGGTATCAAAAGCCGTATCAGGCGATACGCACATTTCATCGCTGGTAAGCTTAACGCTTATTATATCTCCATTGGCCGGTACATAAGTATATGCTGCTGTGGTCACACCCACATTAAAGCCGTTCACATCCCATTCATATGCCGGTCCTGATCCGCCGTTCACCGGCGTAGCGGTAAATGTCACGGAAGTGCCGCTGCATACCGTATCATTCGGGCTTATAGCTATAGACACAGAAGGAACTACTATCGGTGTTGCGGTAACGGTCACTCCTCCGGTCATAAAATCACTGCAAAGGGTCGATGTATTAATGGCCACTACGGTATATATGCCCGAAGCGGTTTGTAAGCCAAAGTCAAGTGGGGCGCCTATACCAAGGTATGGTCCCGATACACCTGAGCCTACATACAGGTAATAATTTACACCTACCTGCGAATTGCTCAGCCCTACATGCACGCCTGTATCACCTGCGCAGAAAGTACCGCCACCTGTTACCGTATATGCTATAGGCAGCGGGTTTACTGTTATCGTCTTGGTGGCCGTGCCTATGCCATCTGTGTAAGATATAGTAGCTACGCCAGCCATCATCCCCGTCACAATACCGGTGGCAGATCCCACATCGGCTATTGTTGCGTTACTGCTGCTCCATGTACCACCTGCTGTTGCATCACTAAGTGTTATTGTGCTGCCTGCGCATACGGTACTGCTGCCGGTTATTGGCCCAACGGCAAAAGAGGTAAGTGCGGAGAACAGTATGAATAATGTAAAGCAAAGGTGTTTCATCGGTAACGGTTTTTAGATATACAAATATATGACAATCACTTCAAGGTTGAACTTTATAGGCAAAATCACATGGCCTTTGTTCGTTGAAATGCAGGCTGGAGCTCATTTTGAGCATAAAAAAAGAGACTGCGATTAAACAGTCTCTTTTTAAGAACGCTAAATGATAATTATCTTTTAGCGGCTGCCCTTTTCTTAGGACCAGCATTCTTTTTAGCTGCTGCTTTCTTAGCAGGTGCTGCTTTTTTAGCTGGCGCCGCTTTCTTAGCTGGTGCCGCTTTTTTTGCTGGCGCTGCTTTCTTTGCAGGAGCCGCTTTCTTTGCTGCGGCTTTTTTCGGAGCCGCCTTCTTTGCTGTTGCCATAACTGTGAATTTAAGGGTTAAACAAAAGTCTTTATGGCAAAATCGCCGTAGGGGGTTAGGCCTCGGCGATTTCGGTATTAACTGCTTTTACTGATATTAATGTTTTATTACGGGTCTTGCGGAATTCAACTAAACCATCTGCAAGTGCGTAGATGGTAAAATCCTTACCAAGGCCTACGTTATTGCCCGGATGATATTGGGTTCCGCGCTGACGTACTATTATATTACCTGAAATAGCTGGCTGACCACCGAAGATCTTTACTCCCAGCCTCTTACTTTGTGAGTCCCGGCCGTTCCTTACACTGCCTTCTCCTTTTTTATGTGCCATTTTCTGTTACTACTTTTATGTATTAAAATTATGCTATCGCGTTTATCTTTATCTTCGTCAGGCTCTGACGATGACCGTTCTTCTTCTGATAACCTTTACGGCGGTTCTTCTTGAAGATGATCACCTTGTCTCCTTTCAAATGATCTATGATCTCAGCCTGAACTTTTTTAGCATTTGTGCCTACAGTGATGCTACCTTCGTTGCTCACCATAAGAACATTTGAAAATTCAACTTTATCACCAGCATTGCCTTCCAGGCGATGCACGAACAATTCGTCATTCTGTTTCACTTTGAATTGCTGCCCTGCTATTGTTACTATTGCAAACATGATGTTACTAAAAATATTTTCGCAAAGGTAATACACTTTTTTATTTTAAACAATAAAAATTTATTATTACTTGCATTTTTTTCTTCAGGCTACTGCCCGAACGTGATAAATTTACGTAGTAAAATTAAGTATATTTTTTAAAAAAACAATACCTCACCTTATTTATTATTATTATTTTTTTAGCATTCGCATACACATACAACCCTGCATAAAATTGTAACTTTGACTCCCCGCAATAAATTATAATGAAGATAAAATCTTTCCTTGCCAGGCCATACGCATCTATAGTTCACTCCAGGTTGCGCAAAGGAATGACTACAGCTGTTGCCGATCAGCAGGCTGTATTACAGCAGTTACTCAAGGTAGGAAGCAAAACATTCTTCGGCAAGGAGCACGGGTTACCACAGGTAAAGACTTACGAAGAATACAAACAGGCAGTACCCATCAGAGACTACGAAGCATTCATACCATATATAGATAAGATAAAGAACGGTGAGCAGAATGTATTATGGAAAGGTAAGCCGATCTATTTTGCAAAAACATCGGGCACCACCAGCGGAGTAAAATATATACCAATATCCAAAGAGTCTATTTCCAATCACATCAACGGAGCGCGCGATGCGTTGCTTTGCTACATGGCAGAAAGTGGCAACACATCTTTTGCTAATGGCAAAATGATATTCCTTTCCGGTTCGCCTGAGTTGGAACGCGTCGGTGGTATCCCTACCGGCAGGCTCAGCGGTATCGTCAATCACTTTATACCACGCTACCTCCGGGGCAATCAGTTACCGTCTTATGAAACCAACTGTATTGAGGATTGGGAAGTAAAACTGGATAAGATAGTAGCAGAGACCACAGCCGAGAATATGACACTCATCAGCGGCATACCACCGTGGATGCAGATGTACTTCGACTGGCTCAGCCAGCGCAGTGATGGAAAGAAGATAAAGGAACTGTTCCCCGACCTTCAGGTCATAGTACATGGCGGTGTCAATTTCGAACCATACAAGGCAAAGCTCATGGATACCCTGGGCGGTGCTGTAGATATGATAGAGACCTTTCCGGCATCCGAAGGCTTTTTTGCATTCCAGGATATTATTAATGGAGAGGGTCTGTTGCTCAATACCAATTCGGGTATATTCTTTGAATTTATCCCGGTTGGTGAAGTCGGTAACGAAAATCCTACGAGGTTATCGCTGGGCGAAGTAAAGGTCGGTGAGAACTATGCGCTTATTGTAAGTACCAATGCAGGGCTATGGTCTTACAGCATCGGCGATACAGTACGCTTTGTCAGCACAGATCCTTACAGGCTGGTGGTAACCGGCCGCATCAAGCATTATATTTCAGCCTTTGGCGAGCATGTGATCGGTGAAGAGGTGGAACATGCCATAAAGCATGCCGCCGCCGACCATAATGTACATATCACCGAGTTCACCATAGCACCGGCAATACAGGTTACCGAAGGGCTGCCTTATCACGAGTGGTTCATCGAGTTCGAGGTTCCCCCTGCCGATATGGATGCGTTCTCATTGACTGTCAATAACTACCTGGCCGAGAAGAATATTTATTATAACGACCTCATAACCGGCGGCATACTGCAAACGCTGAAGGTAAGGTCCATGAAAAAGAACGCCTTTATAGAATATATGAAGTCTATAGGTAAGTTGGGCGGGCAGAACAAAGTGCCGCGCCTGGGCAACGACCGTAAATTAGCCGATGCTTTGCAGCCATGGGTAGCTGGGTAACATTTTCCACTTCTTTTATTGATTGTTCAGTTGCACCAGGTCTGGTGCGGTAATATAGTTACTTGCATACCTGTACCGTATGTTCGAGTTGATGATCACTTTAAATCCTCTCATATTATTTGGTGCCACCGGGAAAAAGTATGCACGTAGTTCAATGGTCTCAAACACAAGGTTCTCATTCCTGCCCCTGATTCCTGCTCCCAGTGCGGTATATAATTTCGTTGCTGAGTATGGCGCATTTTCCGGAGTCAGCAGCGACAGGTCTCCCCACGGAAACGGTGCGAACTGGAACCCCAGCAGCTTGAACTTCAGGTAAAAGGATGTTTCCAGTTGCAGGCTCAACCTCCTTGTTCCATATGCCGAATCCGAAAGAAATCCCCGCAGTCCATAGAAGTTATTGATCTGCAGCGGTGCCTGGGTTACCCGGTCATATTGGTGGGTATAGCTCATGTTCACATACTGCCTTATTTTGGTGCTGCCGGCAAATAATATGCGGCTGAACACTGTGGCTCCTATCAAGTAACTGCCATCCTGTATTTTGTTCCGGTGCAGAAAACCGCCTGTGCGCATATACAGCTGTATGAACTCCCCTTTATGCGTAGCAATGTACCATGATGTATT
>CAYZKL010000023.1:388-27757 GCA_964478855.1 uncultured Flavipsychrobacter sp. | reverse complement strand
CCCGCATAGGGTCGTTCCAGGTTTAGCTGGTTATGCCAGCCACCCGTTACAGCTATATTGTATCCATACGGTAGATCCTCAGTTGTCCCGAACCCATATATATATTGTGTCTTGTAATAGTCCTGGCGAAAGAAGGTGAACTGGCCCAGCACCGCTTGTGAACTGTTATATATCGGGTTGAACCTGTCTCCTACTTGTATCGGCACTTGTGTAAAGTCCCTGCTGTAATACCGCACTGCCAGGAATCGCCTGTCACGTATAGTATTATTGGTAGCAGTAAGTTGTTTTATACCAATGCTGTAGCCTGCCCATCCGTCCAGCAGATCATACTTATAGGTATAGGCCAGGCTGTCGGGTGCCTGGTACAGATTATAGGCTTCATTGTGGCTGAGCGTCAGCCCGCCGGCAAAACGGGAGTAGGGCGATACCAGCCGCCGGTACAGCGTAAAATATGCTGCCGATTCTTCTCTTCGGGTATAGGTATAGTTGTTCATTGTACTGATACCCACAGTTGCATCAATGAATGTATGCGCCACATTATTCTTGGTATAGGTGCCTCCATATCCGAATTTCGGATCTCGTCCGCGGTCATATAGCCCGGTTACTTCAAGCTTTTGCCCCATACCGGCAAGGTTGGCATCATACAGGTTACCGTTTATCCGTTTCACACCATCAGCCGCCGCCCCGCCTGCTATACTGAAGAAGTCCTTGGTATATATGGTAATATCTACTGAGTCCGGGTTGTCCACAATGGTGTCTATAACTATACGTGCATCCTGTATATACCCTAGCGACCTGATGAAACGTTCATTATCCGCTACCATGTATGCGTTAAGCGGTGTGTTTTCCCTGATGAATAAGTTATCCCTGATCACGAATTTCCGGGTACTCCTGTGCAGGTGGTTACCTATCCTGGCTCCCAGGCTGTTATCCCGCAGGCTTGTATCTTTGAATGACCGGTCAAAATTTACGGTCTCTACATAGATATTCCGGATGATCTTTCCCTGGTAGGGTAAATACGGGTCTTCACTTCTGCCTATCAGGTAGGTATCATCAGGATTTGCATCCGGCGTCCGCTTTACAGAATTGATCGCCTGCTGAAAAATGTTGTTGACAAACTTGTTATTCGTAAAGTGGATCTTGTTGAGTTTGATACTGTCCAGCCTGCTCAATACCTGCCCCTTTGCCTCAGTTGCATAAAGTATTCCACAGAATACCAGTAGTGATATGGTCAGGTGCCTGCTAAGCAAGATTTTTCTTTGGACAAGTATAATCAAAACAGGATTAACGCGTTGCAATATTTAAAATCGCCAGTAAAATCATGCTAAGAGGTGCACTTAAATAATATATTGTAATGGAATACATGCGGTGGCACTATAATTTATAATACTTCAATAGAATATTGAATCAACTAAATCTAAGAGCTATGAAACGCATAATAATTATTTTTTCGCTGTTTGCAGGAGCATTATCTGCCTCCGCACAATCCGGCTGCAGCAAAGATCATACGATCTATAAGTTCAGCAATGCCGGATCCCCAAAGATAGTTACTCAGTTAGGCAGTGCTCCCGAATTCCCTTATTTGAGGAATATGGCGAGCAAAGAACAGCTTTTTGCTGCGATCAATCGCAACCAGGGCAGAAAGGATATGCATCATCTTGATGATATATTAATGGGTATTGGCTTCAACAGGGGTACTAAAGACCTTACACAAGCATCAATATCGGAGGAGATAATACCACAAGGCACTATCGGCAACATGGGTGGCGCACAACACAAATACGTTTATGCCGACCTTACTGCCCGTTCCGGCGGATTCAAGGCATGGAAAATAACATCAGACAATGGCTGTTATGTATACATACTGCAGCCATGTGGCAATACATTTTATCCAAAGTCAGCAGATGCTGTGGAAAGGGTAACTGTTGTGCCTGAGCCGGTTACGGAGTCAGAATCAATAGTAGTTAGGGAAGCTCCCCGTAAAGAATGCAGGGATAAGGTTTACCTCACCCGCCGTGGAGGTATAGTTGATCGTGGTTCTAGGGGCTGGGATGCCTATCCTGATCAGACACTCACTGAAAAATGTAATGGCGAAGAAATAGTACAGAGCAGCGATACTTATATGCATGTGGAAAGGTCGGCAGACTATGCCGGGTATAAAAAGGCAGCAACAAAAAATTGCTACAAGCCTTACTATAGAACTTACCATAGGGCACACAAATGTGGATGCAGGAGATAAGGTGAAGTTTGGTGATAAAGCTGTGCATATTCCTTTCGGAATTGCACAGCTTTTTACATTTACCACAGCCATATTGCATACCTTGTGAATGATTATTGTTTCAGGATTTTATATATTCACGGCCAATTCTGTTTATCTGCATGATTCGTTCTGTTTTAGTTGTTCTGTTTTCTATTTTATTGGCGACAAGTGCTATCGCACAATCTCCTAAGCGCGAGTTTCGTGCGGCATGGATCGCTACTGTTGGTAACATCGACTGGCCTTCTAAGCAGGGGCTGCCTTCCATCGAACAGCAGCAGCAGTTCATTCGCCGACTCGATCAGTTGAAGTCTTTGGGGTGCAATGCGGTTATCGTACAGATACGTCCGGCATGTGACGCCTTCTATGCGTCTAAGATAGAACCATGGAGTCACTACCTTACCGCTAGACAGGGCGAAGCACCGTTCCCCTATTACGATCCCCTGGTGTTCATGGTAGAAGAGGCGCATAAGCGCAACATGGAGTTCCATGCTTGGTTCAATCCGTTCCGTGCTTTGGTTGATAGTCGGCAAAACCTCAATCCGCCCACGCATGTTACACGCACACATCCTGATTGGGTCATCAGCTACG
Organism: uncultured Flavipsychrobacter sp.; assembly: GCA_964478855.1. Taxonomy (GTDB): domain Bacteria; phylum Bacteroidota; class Bacteroidia; order Chitinophagales; family Chitinophagaceae; genus Nemorincola. The sequence goes on along the minus strand of CAYZKL010000023.1, from coordinate 24,909 downwards.
GTGGCAAGTCTTACCTCGATCCCGGTATTCCTGAATCAAGGGAATACGTGATTAGTGTTATCACCGATGTGGTAAAGCGTTACGACATTGATGCAGTGCATCTCGACGATTACTTCTATCCATACCGTATTGCCGGTCAGCAGTTTGGCGATGGCAGGTCTTACGCCAAATACGGCCGGGGCATGGAGCGCGAGGACTGGCGAAGGAATAATGTAAGCATGTTCATCTCTTTGCTCAATACCGGTATCAAGAACTTAAAACCATGGATGAAACTGGGTGTGAGTCCTTTTGGTATTTGGCGTAATAAAAGCAAAGACCCTGACGGTTCTGATACTAAAGGTGGGCAGACCAACTATGATGACCTCTATGCCGATGTACTGATGTGGATGCAGAAAGGCTGGATCGACTATTTGCTGCCACAGTTGTATTGGGAACATGCAAGCCATGCTGCTCCATTTACTGTATTACTGCCTTGGTGGTATGGGCACTGTTATAAGCGCCACATGTATTATGGTCTGGGCCTGTATCGTATGACGGATGCCCGCAGTGGCCCGTGGGCCACACCCAATGAATTGCTCTGGCAACTGAGGGATATCAGGAATCAATGCCCCAATACGGGATATGCTTTCTACAGTGCTTCCTGTTTCGACAAGATAAAGCCGCAATTGAAGGATAGCCTGCAGAATAGTTACAACAAATACCCTGCATTGGTACCACCTATGACATGGCTGGACAGTGTTCCGCCTGCGGCACCTGTACTCACTACGGTACTTGCCGGCAACAGTGCTGTGCTCAAATGGCAAACGGCTAATCCTCAGAAAGAAACGCTGCGCTATGTGGTATATAGGTTTGTAAATAACGAACCCGTAAACCTCGAACGCACAGACAGGATATTGACCATTCAGCAGGAAACCGGTTATATAGATGCAGACACAAAACACTACAAGCATTGCACCTATATCGTCACCGCGCTCGACAGGATATGGAATGAGAGCAAGCCAAGCAACTTCGGCTCATTGTAAGCCATAACGTCAGGCGCTCCATCACTTATGCATTAGTAATGTTAATATCGTGTGCATTTTGACAGTTCCGTAACAATGGGCTATATGTTTGGCATACTATTTTCAGTAACTTTGGTATAAACCGTGAGCGTATGTTTTATGACGATTTTAATGACGATGATTGGGGGCCATTAGATGAAACCCTGAGGCGGTATGAAGAAGTGAAGAAGGGAGAATCATCTGCGATTTTAGACGAGGAGGAGTTTGAGCGGGTAATTGAATATTATTTCCAAAACAGTAACGAAGAGCAGGCACTTCTTGCCTGCGATATAGCCCAGACCTACTATCCTTTCTCTGCCAATGTGTTATTGCTGAGAGCGGAGATACTTACACAGGCACAGAAGTACGGGCAGGCACTAAAAGCACTTGATGAGATGGAGCAATACGACAACAGCAACCTCGATGCTGTGTTGTTGCGTTCAGATATATTGCTGGCTCAGTTCAAATATGACCAGGCCGCATTATTGCTGGAACAGCGCTCATCTGAATTTGAAGGAAAAGAGAAGACCGAAGTTTTATTGGAACTATCAGATGTGTACGACGAGAGCGAAGAATTTGATGCGGTATTCGATACGTTGAAGAGGGTTATCAAAATAGAAAGGCGCAATGAAGAAGCACTGCAAAAAATATGCTTTTGGGCAGAGTTTACCGGCAGGCTCGAGGAAAGCGTTGAGTTACATACCAACCTGACTGATGAGGACCCTTACAATACTTTAGCATGGTTCAATCTCGGTGCTGCATACCAGGGACTTAAGATGTACGAAAAATGTATCGACGCTTATGAGTACTGTGTAGCTATCGATGAAAAGTTTGAGTTTGCTTACCGCAATATGGCCGATGCCTATATGAGGCTCAAGTGGTATGAAAAAGCATTGGAAGTCTTAGAGAAACATATTGAGATCGCTAAGCCTGAAGATGTGATATTTGAAGCAATGGGTTATTGCTGGGAAAAGCGTAAAGATTTTACGCAGGCCCGCCTGTTTTATCGCAAGGCCTCTCAGTTAAGTCCGCAGGATGATGGTATATTCTACAAGATAGGGGAGACCTACGCCCGCGAGAAACAATGGGAGAAAGCAGTTAAATCATATTCCGTTGCATTGAGTCTTGATAAGGATAATGCTGCGTACTGCATGGCCATAGGCAATTGCCTCATGGAAATGGATGTGAAGAGTGAAGCATTGGTTTGTTATCTGAATGCAGTAAGGCTGAAACCCGGTAACAAGACCACATGGGTAGCACTTATCCGTGGCTTATACCTTACCGGTTACTATAGCGAGGCAATAACACAGCTTGATGTCGCTCGTGCAAATTGTGGAGATAAAGGCGACTTTTACTACTACCACGCTGCTGCCCTCTTCGAAATGGGTAAGGCCAAGGAAGCTATGCTGCAACTGGAAAAAGGGTTAAAGATGTTACCGGCCCGTATCAAGATATTTACTGAGCTTAATCCTGAGTTCCTGCTCCGCAATTCCATCACAGAGCTTATAGGCAAGTACAAAAAGAAATAATTACTCACTTAGATGATACTGATTTGAATCCGCCCGTAAGGCGGATTCCTTGTTAACTACCGTATGATCATAGGAGAAATACTTTTTCAGGCTTAGCAATGGCTGCTCTATCAGCCGGTATGACAACCAGCATACGAGTACTAGTACTGCAAAGTTTAGACTGTAGAGAAAATAATAGTCAGTAAGTGTGTCGTGCCAGAATGGATTGTGCACTATTCGGTCATCAATAAAAGCTTTTACATAGCTATTCATATAGAACATGTAAGGGTGGTACAGGTAAATACCGTAGCTGATGATGCCTATAAAATTAAGCACTCGGTTTTCCCAGAAAAACCGTTGCATCACCCCGGCCCTTGGTTTCACTGCGATCATGATCAGCCATACAGATATGATACTGACCACCGTTTTCATCATCCAGATCCCATGAGTGATCCAATAGTTGTATAATTCTATTTTCCAGTAGAAATATGCAGCAAGGCAAAACGGAACAGAGTATCGTATCACTTTTTCAAATTTTGCGAGCCGCACCCCATTGAGCCGCATGTATGCGTATAGTGACCCGATACCAAATGCATCCAGGCAATCTGTGACCAGGAATGGTTCTATGATATCAGTCTTCCCCATCGTGATTGTAGTACTGATTATGCCGATCGCTATTGCGGTAATGAACACATATTTAAGATACTTGCTGTTCACAAACAATATCAGCCATGGCCATAGCAGGTAGAACTGCTCTTCTATACATAGGGTCCACGAATGCGAGAATATGGAGACGAAATTATTTTGCCGGTAGCATAACACATTCAATGAGTAACTAAGTATATAAGGGAGATTGGGCTTTATGTCCGGGAAATAGAAATAGAGTATAAAGACAGTGAGGTAATATATTGGAAAGATGCGAAGCGCCCTTCGTACAATAAAGTTCTTAACAACAGTTAGCTTTTCCTTTCCCGATGGTTCGGATGCCCGGGCAGACAAAAGAATACCTGTGATCAGGAATCCGCTGAGCACAAAGAAAAGATATACACCAAAGGCGCCATCCGGAACAAAGAATCGCAGGAAAAATTCTTGAAAAGGTGTGGGTAGGTCTTTTATCGGAGGTCCCCAGTGTTGTATGATGACGAAGAACACGGCAAATGCACGGAGGGTATCAAGGGCTTTGATATGTTTCAATCTGATAGGGTTGTAGTATCAAAGATAATATTTAGGGATGAGATTGCATTGCCCGTATACTGTCTCTGAGGTAGCGATTGAACAAGGTTGCACCTTTATAGTTGATATGCGTAGTATTCATGAACATACTGTCTGCCATCGGCAGCCTGCTGAAATCAAATACCGTCACATTTTTATAGCTCCGTAGCTCCTGTATAAAGCGCTGCGCATCCTGCATATTTTCGTAAAGGGTAAAATAAGAACTGTGGTAAGGCGCTACCACAAATACAAATTTGCGGTCGCTGTATCTGCTGATCGTTTGCCGCAACCTGGTTTTCAGTTTGCTTTCTGTAACAAATGTAGTTGGGGTCGTCTCCCTGTCTCTTACCATTTGGTTGAATTGCTCGGGCAGCAGTGAGTTCTTTTCCAGTGCCGCACCTTTATTGGTAAACTTGGTTAGCTCTATCTTGCCGCTGAGCAATAGCCGGAAGTAGTTTTCAAAACGCCCGTAATATTTTACAAACGGTATCTTGAAGTAGGGCTTGTATTCAGCTCCTATCAGGGCTCTCGCCGGTGGATAGTCTGCATTAGGTATATAGTTAGCTATATCTCCTTGCCCGTACAGCAGCCCGTCCAGGTCCAGGTTCAGCAGTATCCATGGGTTATTCTTTTGTTTTTTACACTCTTCTTCTACAAAGAAAAGCGTCACATCATACTTCGTACCCGATAGGCCGTAGTTGAAATAATTACTGCCTAGGCTGTCCGGTATATAGCACCCCTCCGCCCTCGACGATCCGAATATCGGTATTTCATCCGCATGTGTTTCTTTGATGATCCTGTTCACCTTATAAGCGCCGCCTATTTCGCTCTTAAAGATCACCTGCTGTTCAAAGAAGTAATTGAACAGGTAGCCCCCGGCGCTTATAACAAGTATAAGCGGCAGCAGCATCCGGGTAAGGAAGCGCCTAAAATTGGAAATAGATGAACTCTGCTCCGGCATTTTTACCTAAAATGATGATGATAAATGTGGTGACAATTAAAAAAACAAAACTGTGCTTCAATTTCATATTGGCAGGCAGCAGGTAGCTCAGGGCCAGCAACCCTATTACGCCTATGCTCATCAGCAGGTTCAGCGGCCCCTTCTCTGCGGTCAGCTGAGCCATATTCAGCGAGAAACTTCCTTCGCCCAGCTTCCCGATCACTGCCATTGCCTGGTGAAAGTTCTCTGAACGGAAGAATATCCATGCAAAAGTTACCAGTGCAAACACAATAAGCTGATTCATCAGTTTATACCCTGGCAGCTTTACTATACCACTTGTATTGGCAATAGCATTTCTCTGGTCTTTTGTTATCTGCGCAAACACGATGAACAAACCATGCAGTGCCCCCCATACTATGAATGTCCAGTTGGCACCATGCCACAACCCGCTGATCAGGAACACCAGGAACAGGTTGCGGTACCATTTCCACTTTCCTGCCCGGTTACCACCAAGGGGTATGTACAGGTAATCACGAAACCACGTAGACAAGGATATATGCCACCGTGACCAGAACTCAGCTATTGATGACGCAAGATATGGCCGGTTAAAGTTTACCATCAGGTCAAACCCCATGAACTTTGCTGTACCTCTTGCTATATCCGAGTAACCCGAAAAATCACAATAGATCTGCACAGAAAAGAAACATACAGCTATAAGTGTCGATAGCGTACTTGCATTACCTACGTTGCCATATACCTGGTTCACATATTCCGACAATCGGTCTGCCACCACCAGTTTCTTGAACAGGCCGTAGGCTATCAGGTTCAGCCCCAGCACGGCATTATTATAGTTGAACTTTTGTTTTACGTAGAATTGGTGCAACACATTCTGCGGCCGTTCTATCGGCCCCGCTACCAGCTGCGGGTAAAACATCACATACAGCGCATATATCCCGAAGTTGCGTTCTGCCTTTTCGTTCCCCCGGTACACCTCTATGGTATAGCTCATAGCCTGGAAGGTGTGAAACGATAACCCTATGGGCAGCAGCATCTTCAGGTAGGGTATATTGTTCTTTATCCCGAACAGCGATGCCAGCCCTGTGATATTATCATTAAGGAAATTGTAGTACTTAAAAACAGCCAGCACTCCTATATTGGCTACAAGGCTCAGTATCAGGTATCGTTTCTTCTTTTGCTTATCCGTTTCATTTTCCAGTAATATACCTGCATAGTAATCAATGACAATGGTAAAGGCCAGTATCAGTATATACTCCGGCTTAAAGAACATGTAGAAAAAACATGATGCACTAAGCAACAGGAACCACCGGAACTTATGGGGCAGCAGAAAGAACAGCAGCGTTACAACCGGGAAGAATATTAAAAATGAGGTTGAGTTGAACAGCATTACTGTATGGTATGGCGTTATATCAGTCCAAAAATAGAAAAAGGAACCGAACTATTGCACCGGGCGGTATATCCGTAAAAACACGTAGAAGAATTTACCGTCATATCGGTATTGTCCGTATTGTCCACTTGCGGCAACTTTGTAAAAATTTATAGCTTATGAAAAAGATATACTTGATCTCTATGTTGCTGCTCTCAGTTTGCAGCCTGCAGGCTCAGCCTGTCTTCACTAACGGCGATATTTTCAATGCCTCCTCCTCAGATAGTTTTAAGCTCGGCATATTCGGAGATGTTTACGGTACAGGCATGGGAATGGAAAGTGCAACGGGTACCAACTACACCTGGGACTTCTCTGTAAACATCAATTATATGGTCGGACAATTTCAATACAATTGTTCTACTCCGGTACCAAGCATCTACTCCTATTTCCCTCCCGGCTCTAATCTCCGTGAGTCCGGCGGTGCTGCAAGTATCGAAAACCTCTACCAGGTATTAGCAGATACTGTTTATATGATGCGCAATGGCACATCAGTTAGTTCTGGCTCATACATGGTTCCTAAAATGCGTTGGCTGTCTTTCCCGCTCAACTTCAATGAAACCTATACCCTGAAGCAATTGGTTTATGCAAACATTGCTCAGACTATAGAAGGCTTCACCCGCACACATACTTATAAATATGATGGTTTCGGAACGGTAAAATTGCCTTGGGGAGATGTATCCAATGTATTCCGTATTAAAATGACTACAAGGGATTCCAGCCACATCATCGCTGGCTACGTTACTACTTATTCCAATTATATATTCTTCAGGCAGGGTGGCGGCATGCCGGTGGCAAGGCTTACCAGCACTTGCCTCGCAGACTCCGTATCACATGCTTACACTCTTATCGCCAACAGGACCACCGCTCCTACCGCTATTACAGAGATAGGCAACATTGCAGGTTTGCAGGTATATCCTAATCCGGTACAGGATAAGTTGTTCATCAGTAAGAACAATAATTTGCCCATGCAGGTCCTCATTACTGACATGGCAGGTAAAAGCATCATAACACAGCAGGCTACAGGTACCCTTACCGAAGTATCACTGAATAACCTCGCAAACGGTATTTATATCCTTACAATAAGAGATATGATCGGCAGCATTGCTGGTTATCAGAAACTTGTTGTAAGCCGTTAACACAACAGTTTAGTATTTAAATATCCTCCCGTGCAGATTTCTGTACGGGAGGATATTTAGGTGGTACAATAGATTTTAGCAAACACTCAATAGAATATTCGTCTTGGCTCGCATTACATAATTATAGAACTTTACACCATAATAGAACCGCTCTCTGTTTTACCTTTCGCACCCGCTCTCATTTGGTAGGGTCACTTTGGGGGCACCGAATGGGGTCACTGAAATCGAAAATACACCCCTCATTTCGACATGAGAAAAGCGATATGTCGAAAACACTCACCCCATTTCGACATATACCACGTAGCTTTTGGGGTCACTTTGGGGTGACCATGGGGTTACTGTGGTGTCCCAATATTGACACAAACTATTGATTATCAATATAAAGGTCACCCCAATATTGTACGGAGTAAAAAACAAGAAAATGGGGTCACGCACTTTGCAGCCCACTCTAATCTTACTTACCCCTTACTACTTACCCCTAAACTCAAGTATATCATAATGTTTTATTAATAGTAATACTGAATTAACTCCGATTGACGCACACATGGGTTTATTTCCGTACTTTTGCACCCTGAAAAAAGACGCCCTTCCTGTTTTTTCCCTTCAGGAGGGTGTTATTATTAAGGGAACAAAGTAAAAATTAGTATCCGCTCAGCGGAGAGAAAGAAAGGCTTTTATGGATATTCGTAACATTGCTATCATTGCGCACGTTGACCACGGTAAGACAACACTGGTTGATAAGATATTACACACTACTAACGTATTTCGTGAAAACCAGGAAACCGGTGATCTGATCATGGACAGCAACGACCTGGAACGTGAGCGCGGTATCACCATCCTGGCCAAGAACGTATCTGTAACCTATAAAGGCGTTAAGATAAATGTCATCGATACTCCGGGTCACGCCGATTTTGGCGGTGAAGTGGAGCGTGTATTGAAAATGGCTGATGGCGTATTGCTGTTGGTCGATGCATTTGAAGGCCCTATGCCGCAAACTCGTTTTGTGTTGCAGAAAGCTTTGAATCTTAACCTGCACCCGATCGTAGTTATCAATAAAGTAGATAAGCCTAACTGTCGTCCTGACGAAGTACATGATTCAGTATTTGAATTGTTCTTCCAGCTCGATGCTACTGAAGATCAGCTTAACTTCCCTACAATATATGGTTCTTCAAAACAAGGCTGGTTCAATACTTCATTGACACCTACAGAAGATATCACTGTATTGCTCGATACCATACTTGAAAAAGTACCTGCACCTAAGGTTGTGGAAGGTCCTGTTCAGTTACAGATCACCTCACTCGACTATTCTTCTTTCCTTGGTCGTATTGCCATCGGTAAGATCACACGTGGTGTGCTTAAGGAAGGTCAGAATGTTATGTTGTGCAAAATAGATGGCACCATGCAGCGCAGCAAGGTCAAGGAATTGTATGTATTCGTTGACATGGGTAAGAAAAGGGTAACCGAAGTACAGTGCGGAGATATATGCGCAGTAGTAGGTATCGAAGGTTTCCAGATCGGCGAAACAATTGCTGATTTCGAAAATCCTGAAGCAGTAGAGATCATCCCTATCGATGAGCCTACAATGAATATGCAGTTCAGTATCAACAACTCTCCTTTCTTTGGTAAAGAAGGTAAGTTTGTTACCAGCCGTCACATTCGTGACAGGTTGATGAAAGAACTGGAAAAGAACCTTGCACTCCGCGTTCAGGAAACTGACGATGCGGATAAATTCATGGTCTATGGCCGTGGTATCCTTCACCTGAGCGTATTGGTAGAAACTATGCGCCGCGAGGGTTATGAGCTTACAGTAGGCCAGCCACAGGTTATCACAAAAGAAATAAACGGTAAAAAGAACGAACCATATGAAGTACTGGTGGTAGATGTACCTGCAGAATTCAGTGGTAAAGTTATTGACCTCGTTACACAGCGCAAAGGCGAAATGCACATCATGGAAACAAAGGGTGAAATGCAGCACCTGGAGTTTGATATTCCTTCCCGTGGTCTTATAGGCCTGCGTTCGCAGATGCTTACAAACACGCAGGGTGAGGCAGTTATGGCACACCGTTTTGCAGAATACAAACCTTGGAAAGGATTTATCCCCGGCCGTAACAATGGTGTATTACTTGCTAAGACCGCAGGTAAGGCTACCGGTTACTCTATCGATAAATTACAGGACCGTGGTGCTTTCTTCATCGATCCGGGACAGGAACTTTATGAAGGACAGATCATAGGTGAGCACATCAAACCGGGAGACCTTGTTGTCAATGTTGCAGAAACCAAGAAACTGACCAACATGCGTTCATCTGGTACCGATGATTCTGTAAGGATCACTCCTAAGATTCAGATGACCCTCGAAGAGTGTATGGAGTACATACAGCAGGATGAGTGTATCGAGGTTACCCCGCAGAACATTCGCCTTCGTAAGATCCAGTTGAATGAAGAAGACAGGAAGAAATTCCAGAAAATGATGAAATCAGAAGCATAATATTTAATTATTATATTTTAAAGGCTATCGTAATAGATAGCCTTTTTTGTTAATTTATTTGCTATTTTTGCTCTTTAGGTGCTAAGGATGTAATATATTGTAAAGAATATACGGTCATGAACCCATCCATATTGCCTGAATGTATGTCTTTGTATATGCAGGTAGCATTAAGTTTTATGTTGCAATGAAAAATTATTGGAATTAAAAGCTGGAAATTGTTAATTTTAATCCCCAAACTTTATTATAAATATTGGAATATATGAACACTTTTATAAAATCTTTTGTTTCGTTGCTGTTTTGCTTCATTCTTTCTATGAATGCAAATGCACAGTTTGTGCAATTGACGCACTTCGCGGGTACTGTGGCATATGGTAGCTTGAGCGTAAACGTTACGCCCGGTGGCAGCTTTACAACCGGAGGTGGCATTTGCTTTGGAGCACCTACAGAGTATTGGGCTGGGCCTGGCGGCGCCGGATGGTATGATTATACAGTTACATCACCTAATCCGGTTTATCAGGTTAGGGTACGTACTTGGGGTATCAACGGTGGTCCATTAGGTGCCGGCGAATATGTAAGAATGTCTATAAATGGTTCAGTATATCCATTACAACCATCAGAAGTAGTTTCTTATGTAGAATGTAGCCCTGGCGGTGGTCCGATGTATATCAGTGCAGGTGATTGGATGGGCCCTGTGGGTACATCTTCCGATTACAATGGGGGTGACTTTATCATTACGAACTGTACAGGTATAAACTCATTCCGCGTATTTTGTAATGGTACGCTTTCCGGTGTCGCTTACTGGGTGTTTGTTGATACTACACGTCCGGCTATATGCGTTCATGCAGAAGCTAACAGTCCTTGTATTTATGATACATTGAAGTTGAGCATGGTAGGCGATTCTTTAGGTGCTACTTATGCTTGGACAGGGCCTAATAGCTTTACAAGTACTGTGCAGAGCCCATGGGTTTACCCACTTAGTTTTGCAGATTCAGGTGATTACATATGTATCAGGTTTAAAGGAATTGTACCCGATACAGATACAGTACACGTATCTATACACCCAAAACCAAATATCAGCATTGTAACTAATTCACCCATCTGTCATGCTACCGGGGTTCCCGATGTGCTTATGCTTAATGCCACACCCGGAGGCCCTACCGATACTTTCAGGTGGACTGGCCCTACTGGCTTTAGTTCTATGTTGCAAAACCCTACTCGTCCGTTCACTGTAGGTGATAAAGGCATGTACAGGGTAATTATTACCTCTCAGTATGGGTGTAAGGATACAGCTGATACTTATGCAACTATTTTTGGATTCCCTCCTGCTGTATCCGGTCGAACAGACTATTGCCAGTATATTGGTTCGCCCGATACATTGGTGGTTACTCCTACTACCCCTACTGCTGTGCCTAAATGGTACACTGTAGCCACTGGTGGTGTCGGTGTGCCGGGGCCGTTGTTCCCTAACCTCAATGTTGCCGGTACTTACGATTATTACATCAGCACGTTAGATTCAGGTTGCGAAAGTCCTCGTACGCACTATCCTGTATATGTTCATCCTAAACCGGCACCTCCTGTTCCTGCTTGGGATCGTTATTGCCAGTTCTGGCCTTCGCATATTGTTTCTGCAGCTACTAGCACTGTTGGGGGCATACTTACTTGGTATGGACCTTACGACTCCACTGTATTAATTACAGGCATACCTTATCCGCAAACAGATACTGCCAAGATCGACAGCTATTATGTAACAGAAACTACTGTCTTTGGTTGTCAGAGTAACAGGGCGCTGGATACCATACATATCATTCCTAAACCGGAGGCTCCCGTTACTTCAGATACTTCTTATTGCCAGTTCTCACAGGCTACACCGCTTTATGTACAGATACTCGATAGTAGTCAGAGTGGTCACTTGCTTTGGTACTTAGGTGGCGTCAGGATCGATTCAACCCCGGTGCCTAACACTAATAATCCTGATTACCCTGTTGGTATCACATGGCACGTTACACAGAGCGTAAGAGGCTGTACCAGTGATAGTGCTACGGTAAAGGTGACCACTGTTTATAAACCTGAATTTGAGATCGCTGCTTCACAACCCTGGGTGTGCCAGTTCGATTCGATAACCCTCAAGTATAAAGGCCCTGCACTTACTGCACCTGATTACCTGTGGACATTACCGGAAGGTGCTAATTTCACTTTCATGTCATTCGCCACAAGTGATTCAGTTCGTATCCGCTTTGATTCTACACAGGCCAATAACTATATATTCCTGCATGTAACCAATAATAATGGTAAATGCTTTGGCGATGATACCATACGCATCAAGGTAGTACCTCAGCCTGTTGCTATACCTGCTTCTCGTACAGATGTATGTATGGGCGATACAGTTAGCCTCGCGCTCTCTTCTCACTCTATGAGCGCAGATAAGTACAAATGGACCATTGACTACAAACCGTTTGCAACATCTGATGCAGTAAATATCATCGCACACAATTCTAACAGCGGCGGGCCGTTCCTTGTAAGCTGGATAGACAGTGGCCGTCACTACATAGGTGTTACCACCTGGACTGAGGAAGGTTGTGTATCGAAGGAGATGTATGATACCATTGCGGTGCATACAGTACCGGATGCAACGTTCAACATTGTTACCCGTCCCGGCCAGTTGTGTTTAGAAGATAGCGTATACTTTATTGCTACTGCTACAGACTACAACTATGCATACGAGTGGGCTCCTGCACATTTCTTCAACAACCTGAATACCCGTGAAATATGGGGCAGGGTAGAACAAATGACGAGCATCGTTACACTTAAAGTAACGGATCCGTATGGTTGCGCAGCTACTACAGATATGACTATAGTACCTAAATCCTGCTGTAATGTAACGTTCCCAAGTGCGTTCACTCCTAACGGGGATGGCAAGAACGATGTGTTCCGCCCGATACGCGACTACGCGAATAATTCAGGTTTCCAGCGTTTCCATGCATTCCGCATAGCAAACCGTTGGGGACAAACGATCTTCGATGCGGGTAACAATACCACATCATGGGATGGTACCTACAACGGAGTACCACAGGATATGGGCGTTTACTACTACTTCGTGAAGTATGAATGTAACGGCCAGATGGTAGAGCAGAGCGGAGATGTTACTTTAGTACGATAATATTATTATATAATAACAATAGATGAGCCGCTATATAGCGGCTCATCTTACATATAATATAAAATATTTGTTTGATTTGCCTATCTAAAACAATTCTAAGGCTGTCTATATAGATGCAAAGTTTTAAGCATTTTAATTTTTGCTAAAAAACACGTACTTTTAAATGCTAATATTACATTTATTTTATTCTATCGTATTAATACCGCATTATGAAATACCGTTACTTATTCATTTATAGCCTTATTCTTTTTACCTTTTTTGGTAATCAGTCATCAGCCCAGTTGGTTGGTGATAACGCTTTTCTTAAAGGACAATGGTTGCAGGTAGCTATTGCACCCAATGGCTCTTGGGGTAATACTATTACTCCCCCTGCAGGGTATTATACAAGGGGCGGATCAACATATCCGGATCCTATCACAGGGATTTCTCCTGCTGCTGCAATGGATTTTTCATATGATTTTGGACATGATGGTTTTACGGTTGGTGCAGTGCCATGGTATGGTTCGTTTTTTTTACCGGGTACACCTTTCGATGGTTGGTGCATGCAGATAGCAGGAGCGAGAAGCACTGCTCAATATACTGATTATAGTGGTGGTTGGGGTGGTATTCTCGGCTTTTATAATGCTCCCGGGGCAACACTTACAGGTACTGTTACCGCATTTTCGAGTGTAGGTGGTAGACAAACCGGCACTTGGACAGGCTCTGCGGGTACTGCAGGTGCATTGAAGATAACACAGGAAAACAGGCTCGATACATTTGCTTCCTGGCTGGTAGTCACTACTAAATTTATTAATACCGGAGCTACCACAATGGCTGATGTCTATTACTTGGCCAATGGCGATCCTGATAATGACGTATTGTTACCTGGTGGTGGATATCCGACGGATAACCATGTAAGCTATCAGAACGATGTAATACACAGGTGTGTAGTTGGTAGTATACCTACAACAGCACATAGAGACGCATACGTAGGATTATGCACCAAAGATTGCCGCGCAAAAGCATTTATATACTCTGGCTGGCCACCTGCTACAGGTGCCGGAAACAATCTTGACCTCGTTTACGCAGAAGCACCTACCGGTGGAATGGCTCCTGTTTACTTTCCGGTAGGAAGCACTACGCTCGGACAGGATATTGCAATGGGATTGGTGTATAGGATTGGTGATATTCCTCCTGGTGATAGTGCTATAATATCATATGCATGGCTATTTACCGATTCATCTGCAGTAGACAGCGCATTCCCCGAGCCGCAGCTTATTGTCAATGGCGTCCCTATTGCCCCAACAGGTCCTGCCCCTATGCCTACCATCGATTCATTCAGTGCATGTGATTATCCGGCACTTACTTCTGTTAACGTAAGCATTGCAAATGCTACTGATAAATGCTGGAGCTGGAGCAAATGGACCTGGTCTCCATCTATAGGTCTTGCATCAACAACAGGTGTTAATAACACAGTTACTTTTGCATCACTTGCCGGACCTACGACTTATACTATTACAGGTACAGATAGTGCTACTAGTATGTACTCATGCAATCATCGAGTAATGTACCTTACAGTTATTCCGTGCTTTAGTGCAAGCAATAACGGACCTATATGCGAGAATGAAGTGCTCAGGCTTTATTGCCATGGCGATTCTATTGGTGCCACTTACTTATGGTACGGGCCTACAGGGTTTACTAGCACCATGCAAAATCCTACTCGTTTCCCTGTTACAGTTGCCGACACTGGTTGGTACACTGTGGTCCGCATACTTGGAGGAATACGCGATACAACAGAAACGCATGTACTCATAAAACCTCTGCCAACGGTTACAGCGGGCAGCAACTCTCCTATTTGCTCTCAGACTACACTTTCGCTCACAGCTACACCTGCAGCTACCGGGGAGACATTTACGTGGACTGGGCCAAATACGTTCGCATCTACATTGCAAAACCCGACTATTACATCAACGCCTACAGCTAATGCAGGATTGTATAAAGTTATTACACAACTCAATGGCTGTTTCGACAGTGGTTTTGTCAACGTCAGAGTAGATACGACACCGGCGGTGCCAACACCTAATAGCAATTCGCCTATTTGTTCGCATCGCGATACGCTGAAACTGACAGCTACTTGCGCTACTCCCGGAGTAAGTTATGCATGGGCCGCTTCAACAGGTTATACTGCTTACGTACAGAATCCAATAATATTACCAGATGTTCCTGTTACTCCCGTTGGCGGACAGATTTACTCAGTTACAGCTACACTGGCTGGTTGTTCCAGTTCTTTCTTTACTGTGGTGCATGTAAGGAAAACACCTGATGCGCCTACCGCGTGGAGCAATTCACCGGTATGTACAGGGGATACACTGCAACTATATTCTTCCAGCGATCCGGGATCATTGTATAGCTGGAACGGGCCTAACAGTTTTGCTCCTGCAGTCCAAAATCCATTCATCACTCCTGCAGCTATTCTGCATACAGGTGTTTACTCGGTAAGTGCTACGCTTTCATATGTAGGTATCATAGGTGGTTGCGTATCTGATACTTCTATTGTGCGTGTGGTAGTTGATTCTGCCGTCACCTCAGGCTTCACCTATGATATTATTTGGGGTTGTAAGGCAGATACAGTGATGTTTGGCAACACATCTGGTGTGGCAACTGATTTTGTATGGCAGTTCGGAGATGGTTTCTCTTCTATCGAGGTTAATCCGAAACACATTTACATCACACAGGATTCGTTCCTTGTAAAGCTTACATCTCGTGCCGGTGGTTGTATTGATAGCAGCAAGCAGATGATATACCTGTTACATCCGCTGAATGCAGAATTCTCGGCAGACAAGATTTTGATCTGCCAGGGTAGCACTATTACATTTACAGATGCCTCTGTGAGCACGATACCAACTACATACCTGTGGAACTTTGGTGACGGTGCTACGAGCACGTCCATCAGCCCGCAGCATACATTCCAGCGTGCCGGTGTGTATAACGTGTATGAGGTAATTACTGACTTCATACCATGCCATGATACTGCATACCAGTTGATCAGTGTGGATAGTACAAGCCCGCTTTATATTAAGGCTACTGATAGTGTAATATGTTCAGGCACTCATCTCACACTTACCGGCGATTATTCAGACATAGGCAATACAGGTATAGTATGGAGCTTTGGTAATGGAGATTCCAGTAAGAACATTAATCCTATATCATATGGCTACCAGGGTACAGGTGTGTTCACCGTTACCGCTACTGCCAAATACAGGATATGTGCTGAGCCTACATCAACACGTGTGATTACTGTAATGCCCCAGCCAAACTTAGACCTCGGTCCTGATACTTCGATCTGTAAAGGAAGCGAGACCATAACATTGGTGGATAAATACAACGGAGTTAATCCTGGCGCATCATGGCGTTGGAATACTGGTCAGACATCATCATCTATACAGGTGGTAGAGCCGGGTTACTATTGGGCTAAGGTTGATTTGAATGGCTGTGAAACATCAGATACTATTGATGTCCGTAACGACTGTTACATGACTATACCTAACATATTCAGCCCGAACGGAGATGGAGTGAACGATTACTTCTTCCCTCGTCAATACCTGACCAGCGGCCTTACTACCTTCAAGATGAGTATCTATAACCGTTGGGGACAACTTGTGTTTGAAACAAACACACTCGATGGCAGAGGATGGGATGGTAAACTGAATGGTGTACTACAGCCACAGGGCGTGTTCATATACATCATCGACGGTACTTTCCGCGATGGACAGAAAGAACACCATCAGGGCAACGTTACCATGCTGAGATAACAATAGGGTCAATTCTTTATAGTACAGGCCACCGCTTTAGGTGGCCTGTTATTATTTAAACCGATGAATTTTTATCCTACTTTAGCATGATGAAACGTGCCATACACTTGATTGTACTAATTGCTTTCTGCATTACCAATGCTTATGCACAATCAGGTAAACACATAAAGACAGGTGCCGCTGCTGTAGTCGATACGCTCTTGCCCTACCAGAAATATCCTGAACTGCCTGCTTTTAACATCAGGATGATGGATAGTGTAACCATCTTTAATACCTATAACATTCCTTCTGGCAAAGAGACGATACTCATGCTATTCGCGCCGGATTGTAAGCACTGTAAGGAAACAACAGCCAGGATGCTGAATGGTATAGATACGCTGAAGGATGTGCAGATATACATGGTAACACCGGTACACAATATGGCAGACGTTCGTAAGTTCTACAAACAACATAACCTTGCTGAGTGCAAGAACATTAAATTGGTAGGCTGCGATTACGAGTTCTTCTTCCACGATTTCTACGGCACAAGCGTGGTTCCGGATATTGCCTTGTATGATGCCAATAGGAATCTTGTAAAGCTGTTTGAAGGAGAAATTACGCTGGGCGACATATACCCGTACCTGCATCATTAGGAGGGATTACTTGCGTTTCCGCTCCTTCTCTTCTTTTTCCTTTATTTCCTTTACTTCGTATTTGTAAGTGTATATCTTATCGTCCTTGCCAAAGATCTTAACTACGTAGATACCGGGGTCCAGTTCTTCGGTAGATACTTTGCAGTTATTCTTTTTGCACTTTACATCCATCTCGTATTCCTTACCATCTATATCCAGCATCATTACGCTTGATATATCAGGAAGAGAGACCATAAAGTACCTGCCATTAGCAGCTCTTTGCAGTGATACAGTAGTGTTTTCAGCAAGCAGTTTGTTGGTGATCGTTTCGTTGTAACTGCCCACCCGGCACATAATATTGCCTGAAGAGTCATCGGACCATATTAGGTACACATGCCCGCCGCCCAATGCCACATCAGTACTGGTAGGAATACCGGTTGTTATCTTGTCAAATTTCTCTGGCAATCCTTGCGTTACTTCGTTGGTAAAGTACATGCAAAGCTGGTTATTACTGTATACCGACTGTATCCATGATAAAGCTATAGCATTACCATAATTGGCTATCCGGGGAAAACTCTGGTTCGTAAGCCCGCTGAACTTACCGGTAATGGGAGCGGTAGTCGCAGCCATGCCGGTAACTGACGCCTTGCTCAAATACACGAGAGAGCTATCTCCACCCGAACTGGAGAATACAGAGTACAACGTATCACTGATAATGACGCCATGTGGCGGACTTGCAGGGCATTCCTTGCTCATCCAGTTAGTTTGGTCCACCTGCAACCCTTTGCCGAATGATATCCCTGAATTGTTAGAAAATGCCGACCATACATTACGCTGGCCATTAAGGTTATCCCTGTATAATATTATGGCTGCATTACCCGATTGGGCAATGGTTGCAGGGTTACAGTCCGATACTTTACCACCTGAATAATCAGTGATCAGCGCTTCACCCATAAAAGTTTCACCCAGGTCCTTTGATTTTGCAACCACGAAGCGTGGGTTTGTATAATCCGGGTCTAATTTCAGGTAGGCTAGTAATGGATGGCCGTAAGGATCAATTGCCAGGGTGGGGAATCGGGAGATATAGTTATCGCTGTCATCCACCTGGGTTTCTATCGAAAAGTCTTTACCGCGATTATTCGAGTGCTTTATGTATACATGTCCTGTGTTTTCAGGTAACTCCTTATAGGTAAGGTATACGGTATCACCACGGCTTACGATCTCAGGTCCGGCCCATGATTCTGCAAATGCCTGCTTACCTGGGGTATTTACCTGCATAGGTGTATCAAAGCCTCTGCCCACCCATTTCGATAGGAATATACGTCCCATATCATCGCCCCATATTACCATAGGCTTATGGTTACGGTCCAGAGTTACACGGGGGTGTATGTTGCCAAAGGTCTTATCGGCCACAGTGATCGGGTCGTACCAGATCACTTTATTCTGGGCCATTGCCCCGATACTCAGTAATACCATTAAAATGGTAAATGCTTTCCTCATATATGCTCAAACAGGAAATAAAAGTAATGAATTAGTTCGAACTAAGTAATTGGTAGTCATTGCAGAACCGATCGGATCTTTAAACTGCAAGAAGCGGTTAGCGTTAATGCCTGCCAGATTTAACTTTTTTCACATCGGTCCTCATTGCAGCTATTCCAGTATATTTGCCCGGTGAGTTTCTTATACCCATTGTTCCTTATTGCCGGGCTGTCACTGGCTATACCTGTGCTTATACATTTATTCAACCTGCGCAAGTACAAGACGGTATTGTTTCCTCATACCCGGTTCCTGAAGAACATACAACTCAATTCCCGCAAGCAGAATGAAGTAAAATACAAATGGTTGCTGGCTATGCGACTGCTATTCCTTATAAGCCTTATACTTGCTTTTGCACAGCCCTTCTGGAATAAGAACGCCACAAAAGCCGTCAGCAACAAATTGCAGGTCATCTACCTCGACAATAGCTATAGCATGACCGCTAAGAAAGGCGCCCGAAATACGCTGGATATAGCGAAGGAAGCGGCAAGGAAACAGGTACAGCGTGCTGCTCCGGGAATGAAGTTCCTGTTACTTACCAACGATAAGCCACAAAGTTACCGGCCGGAACCTGCGGATAAAGTATATGCAGCAATAAATGCTACAGAAGCTACCGCAGGAAGTAAGAATGCGGGCCAACTGCTGGCGACAGTACAAAGTATAATGCAGAGTGAAGGTTCCGCTGGAGCTGATCTGTATTATTATTCAGACTTTCAGTTGAATTCATTTCCTGCGCAACCAGATAAGGCGCTTATGAAGAATATTTCTTTTGTTGGCCTGCCGGTGCAGACGAATGAAGCGCAGGACGTATATATAGACACTGCCTTTCTCACTACTCCTGTTTTGCAGGCTGGAAAGAACAATTTCCTCGTTGTAAACACCCGGCGTACAGGGGATGCACCGAAAGAAAATACTGTATTGAACCTCGTTATCAATGGCCAGGTAAAAAGTGCATTGACCATTGATTTCGCTGATAAGAAGGAAAGCACAGATACGCTTAGCTTCCAAGTGAATAGTGCTGAATGGCAAAAAATCGCCATTACTGTTAGTGATGCGGGTATCCGCTTTGATGATACGTTCAGGATCACAGCAAGGAGTGCTCCGAATCTGTCTGTGTTGGTACTGAATGAAGGTCAACTGAATCCGTATATACAGGCTGCTTTCAGGGCCTATAATGGGTTTCGCCTGAACCAGGTAGATATGATGGCAGCGCCGGCATCTTGGAAAGAGTATAACCTGGTTATATTAAATGGGATTACACGAATAGATGATGCAACAGGCAAGTTACTGGCGGATGCGCTGCAACAGGGCCAGAGCATCTGTATATTCCCCGGCAGAATTACCAATTTCCAGGCGCTGAATGATGGATTAAAGCAGGTAGGCGATATCCGTATTACGGGAATAGATACTGCTGTACAGGCTGCGAGCTCATTGCAGCAGGGCAGTGCATTGGTACGGGACCTTTTCGAAAAAATACCGGATAATGTACAGCTACCGGTTGCCAACTGGCATTACATCATCAATGCAGGGCTAGGGGCTAACCAGCAATCCATACTGAGTTTTCGTAACGGTGATCCCTTATTGGCGAGATATACGCCAACAAAAGGCCAGTTATACCTGTGCGCTACCTCGGCAGATCTGCAATCGGGTAATTTTCCCGGCAGTTACTTTTTCACGCCTTTCCTCTATGAAATGGCTATGCAGAGCGGCAGCAGCAATATATATGCTATAACAGCCGGTGCCCAGCAGCCGGTATATCTGCCGCTTACCAATGTATCTGAGCGCAATACCGTACACTTATATGGCAACGGGACCGACATTATTCCTCCTCAGCGCCCTAACGGTGCAGGTATAGATCTGTTTGTGGACCAGGCGGTACAGCAACCCGGCTTCTACTCGCTTAATGCAGCCGGAAGTGATACTACAGAGATCGCTCTGAATCCTGATAAACGGGAGTCGCAGCTGGAATTTAAAGATATAGCTACACTACAGAAGGAGTGGAAAGGGGATAATATAAAATGGCTGAATATTTCAGAGAATGGAGGTATTACTGCCAATGAGGACAGCAGCAATTTCCCCCTTTGGAAACTTTGTGTAATTTTAGCACTGATAATGCTTGCTGCAGAAACCTACCTGCTTGCAAAACCTCGATTGGCCACGGCATAGCAACCCGGTAACAGCAAGTCATTATTTACAGGCTTTTTTGTTTTTGACTTTTAACTTTTGACTTAATAATGCAGCTGCATATTCGCAAAGCAAGGGTGATAGATACACAGTCAGCATTTCACGACAAGGTTGTGGATATACTGGTGGAAGATGGTGTGATCACTAACATCGCAAAAACAATTCCTGTTGGCAATGCTCCGGTAGTTGAGGCTAAAGGGTTGTGTGTAAGCTGTGGCTGGCTTGATGTTTTTGCCGATTACCGTGAGCCCGGTTTTGAGCATAAAGAAACTATTGAAAGTGGCCTGGCAGCAGCGGCATCAGGCGGATACACGGATGTGTTGCTTGCTCCTAATACACAGCCGGCGTTAAGTTCTAAATCTATTATACAATTCATACTGCAAAAAGCGTCAGGCAATGCGGTGAGTTTGCACCCGATAGGTACTGCAACACAGCAGGCAGAGGGCAAGGAACTTGCGGAAATGCTGGACATGCAGGCAAACGGAGCTGTAGCTTTTTCTGATGGCTGGAAGCCGGTACAAAATGCCGGGCTGATGCTGAAGGCGCTGGAATATGTAAAAGCATTTAATGGCACTATTATACAGATACCTGTTGATACATCACTGGCCGCAGGCGGCCTTATGAATGAAGGCATAGTATCTACAGGGCTTGGCATGGCAGGCATACCCGTGCTTGCAGAAACAATGTTGCTGCACCGGGACATAGAACTGCTGCGCTACACAGGTTCTAAGCTTCACGTTACGGGTATAACCACGGCAGTGTCTGTGGAAATGGTGCGTAAGGCGAAAGCCGAAGGTTTAGCTATTACTTGCTCTGTCACTCCTTATCATCTGGCACTTACAGACGATGCGCTGATGGGCTATGACAGTGTCTACAAGGTATCACCGCCACTCCGGACAGAGGCAGACAGGCAGGCGCTGATAGCAGGCCTTAAAGACGGAACAATAGATTGTATCGCATCGCACCACAGGCCGCAGGAGTGGGATGCCAAGGTTAAGGAGTTTGAATATGCAGCAGATGGCATGGCAGTGCAGGAGGTTGTTTTCAATATATTGTGGAATACGCTGAAAGATGACATTACGATAGAAAGGCTGGTAGAGGCATTGACCACTATTCCCAGGGATATCTTTGGCTTACCTGCACAGGAAATAAAAAAAGGAAATAAAGCTTCGCTAACTATATTTACCATTGATGGCAGTAATACCCTTCAACCGGGTAACGTACTATCTGCCAGCAAGAACAATCCTTTTATTGGAAGGGAACTGTCTGGTAAAGTATTGGGCATTATCAATAATTCACAAATTCATTTAAATAAATAATCATGGAAAAGAAACAAACACACATCGTCTACGGCTTCGTAACAGGTATCATTATGGTTGTGGTTGGTTTGGTACTATATGTCACCGGGTTGGCATTTAAGTCTCAAGCTATGTCCTATGTATCGCAGGTTCCTTTTTTAGTTGGGGTTATCATGAATGCAATGGCCTATTCTAAAGCCAATGATGGATTTGTAACTTTCGGTAACGTTTTTGGAAGTTGTTTCAAAATGTCGATGATCGTTGCGCTGGTAATGATGGTCTGGAGTTTTATTTCAATGTTTGTATTCCCTGAGATGAAAGATAAGGCTTTAACAATGATGCAGGAGCAAATGGCGAAAAACCCGAAGGTTACAGATGAGCAGGTAGAAATGAGCGTCAATATGATGAAAAAAAATTGGAATGTATTTATGATCGCAGGTGCAGTATTCGGAACATTGTTTTACGGAGCCATATTCTCACTGATAGGTGGCGCTGTTGCTAAAAAGAATGGAGAACGCCCTATGGGTGATAACTTTTAATTCGCTACGCACGTTAAAAATCATTAATAACAACAGGCATAAGCCTCACTTAATCTATAAACCCGTATTTTAGCACCCGATGCAACCGGACATTTCTATTGTAATACCGCTGTATAATGAGGAAGAATCCCTGCCTGAACTGGTGGCATGGATAGAGCGTGTATGTACCGAACATAAGTACACACACGAGGTGATCATGATAGATGATGGCAGTACCGATGATAGCTGGAATGTAGTCACTAAGCTTGCTGAGCAGTATTCATCAGTAAGAGGTATAAAATTCCAACGCAATTACGGCAAAAGCCCGGCATTACATGAAGGTTTTAAGGCAGCTGCCGGCAACGTGGTCATCACTATGGATGCAGACCTGCAGGACAGCCCGGACGAAATACCGGAGCTCTACCGTATGGTTTCAGAAGAAGGGTATGACCTGGTAAGTGGCTGGAAAAAGGTACGTTACGATAATGCGGTTACAAAGAATCTGCCATCTAAGCTATATAATGCAGTAAACAGGTGGTTTAGCGGTATAAAGCTACATGATATGAATTGCGGCCTTAAAGCTTACAGGCGCAAAGTGATCAAGAGCATAGAAGTATATGGCGAAATGCACCGTTTCATCCCTGTATTGGCCAAACATGCCGGTTTCAGGAAGATAGGTGAAAAGGTGGTACAGCACAGGCCCCGTAAGTACGGTGTCTCTAAATTTGGCTGGGAGCGCTTCATCAATGGTTTCCTGGACCTTTTATCGGTACAGTTTGTAAGCCGCTTCGGTAAGAAGCCGATGCACCTGTTTGGTACACTTGGTTCATTTACCTTCTTTGGTGGGTTTGTCCTTATTCTATGGCTCATCATCGATAAATTCCGGAACGAAGTTCCTATGACCAACAAGCCGGCGTTTTTTATTGCCCTCACCACAATGGTAATAGGTACCCTATGTTTCATGACCGGCTTTATTGCAGAACTGGTCGTTCGCAATGCCTCAGACCGGAATGTGTATCTCACCGAAGAAAAGATTGGCTGGATCACTACGGTCAAGGGGATCGGTCCTTCAGGGTCTTAAACTAACCCCCTACACTGTGATATTTGCGTATTAACAATACTTTATTTGCTTAAAAACGATATTTCTCATTATTTCTTGGAATTTTGCGGGGTATGTTTAATCTGAGGCTCCCCGTTTTAATACTATCACTCCTGGTAGTTGGTAATCAATTATTTGCACAAACAAACCCTGTGGGTAGCATCAGCGGTAAACTGGTCGATCAGAAGAACGCACCACTATCTTATGCTACAGTTACTTTACTCCGTAGCGATTCATCGGTAGTCAATGGCGATCTGTCTAAAGAGGATGGTACTTTCTCAATTGCACCTACAGGAATTGGTAATTTCCGTTTGCGTGTAGAATCAATAGGTTTTGCCACCAAAATGGTGAATGTGGAAGTAACCGAAGCGTCGCCCAAAAAGAACCTCGGGAATATATCATTGAGCGCCACAGAAAACCGCCTGAAGGAAGTAAGTGTAGTAGGTGAGAAGGCAGTGATGGAACTTAAGGTAGATAAGAAGGTATTTAACGTAGAGAAGAATACTACAACAGCAGGTGGCAATGCGACCGATGTACTACAGAATGATCGTACAGTTTCAGT
>CAYZKL010000023.1:0-281 GCA_964478855.1 uncultured Flavipsychrobacter sp. | reverse complement strand
CGGATGGTACTGTGAATCTGAGGGGCAAAAGCGGCGTTACAATTCTTATTGATGGTAAGCCGGCTACCATGCTTGGTTCTGATGTGAATTCAGCATTACAGAGTATGCCTGCCAGCAGTATAGAAAGTGTGGAGGTCATCACCAACCCGTCTGCCAAGTATGATGCACAGGGCACCAGTGGTATCATAAACATTATTACTAAGAAGGATGGCAGGTTTGGTATAAACGGCAACGTAACATTGGGTGCCGGTACAAGGGATAAGTACAATGGTAACCTTGGT
>CAYZKL010000022.1:43394-45551 GCA_964478855.1 uncultured Flavipsychrobacter sp. | reverse complement strand
CAGCAAACAAGCTTTCTGAATAAGTGGTAAAGCTTTCATGTATCCAATTATCAGCCGCGTCTCTTGCAGTGACGTTATTGCCAAACCACTCATGCCCGGTTTCATGAACAATGATATAGTCGAAGTTCATACCGATGCCTGTGCCTGAGCGATCGGTGCCTTTATAACCCATTTTGTATTGGTTGCCATAAGCTATGGCTCCCTGGTGTTCCATACCCAGGTATGGAGCATCTACCAGCTTGTAGCCATCCTCATAGAAAGGGTAGGGGCCCATCCAGTATTCAAAACAATGCAGCATTTGTTTTACCACTGCAAACTGTTTTCTTGCCTTTGCTTCATTATCCCGGAGCACTGCATAAGTTAATTTCAGTTCTCCTTTTTCGCCCATTAGCGTATCACTCCACTGTACATAGTCGCCTATATAAAAAGATACGTCGTAGGTATTGATAGGATTTTTTACATACCACCTGCCCTTGCCGGCTTTCTGTGGTTGCATCAAAGTGCCATTGCTGATCAACTTCAATGATTCCGGGATATCGTAGTTGAAGAACATACCGTTATCCGGTTCATCCCATTGCGCATCTTTGCATGGCCACCATACACTGGCTCCTAATCCCTGGCAGGAAACAGATACCCAGGGATTGCCGTTGGCATCCTTGCTCCAGGTGAATCCGCCCTGCCACGGCGGGTTTATGGCCACCTTTGGTTTGCCATGGTAATGGATAATCATCCCTGAGCTCTTGCCGGGAGCAAGGTCAGAGAACTTGTGGATCATCCACCAGGTATTGCCATCCTTCACGTAGTTAACACGGGTGAGTCCGGCAAGTGCGCCTGATGTAGGATTTACGATATATGCACTGTCTATGACCATAGGGTCCTGCAGATCTATCTGCATAGAATCACCTGCTGTTTTCAACACTTTGAAGCTGATGAATACAGAGCCATTGATGCTTTTGCCAGGTATATCGAAAGCAACATTGAGGTTGTATCGCTGCACATCCCACCAGTTGCGGCCATTGCCATTGCTGCCCCTCAGGGTGTCAGCATGGGTAAAAGCAAATGTGGTATTTGCCGGAAGCAAATACCACATTATAAAAAGGATTCGAATTATTTTGCTGATCATTATTTTGCTATTCCTACCAGTTCTACATCAAATATTAAAATAGAATTAGGACCGATCTTACCACCGGCACCTCTTTCGCCATAACCAAGTGCAGAAGGAATGTAGAAAGTAGCTTTGCTGCCTATGTTGAGCAACTGCACACCTTCATCCCATCCTTTTATCACTCTGCCGGCACCTAACTGGAAATCGAAAGGTGCAACATGGCCGAACTGAGGGTCTGTATTTGAATCGAACACAGTTCCGTCCATCAGTTTACCTGTATAGTTCATGGTTACAGTTTTTCCCGGTTTAGCAGTAGCGCCAAGACCTTTCTGAGAAAAAGAGTAGTACATGCCGGATGGGGTCTTTGTAGCCTTAATGTTGTTCTTGGCAAAATACTCCTGCAGTTGTTTGTCTTCAATGGCAGCCTGGTCCTGTGCTTCCACTACCTCTACATCAAATACAAGTATTGAATTTGCAGGGATATTCGGACGTTCGCTAGAGCCATATGCTAATGCAGAAGGGATATAGAAAGTAGCCTTTGAACCTAATTTCAACAGCTGCAATCCTTCGTCCCAACCTTTGATAACACTACCTGTTCCTACATTCAGAGTGAATGGCTGAACGTGTTTGAAGTCAGGGTCAGTATTAGAGGCAAACTTCTTACCGTCCATGAATTTGCCGGTATAGTTCACATTTATTTTCTGACCTGATTTTACATTTTCGCCGGCTCCCGGTGCAGATATGGTATAATAAAGGCCTGAAGCTGTTTTCATTGGTTTCAGGTTGTTCTTTTCGAAATACTCCTTTAGTATCTTATCATCTATCACCGTTTGTTTTGCAGCCTTCTCTTCATTGTACTTTTTGTCTTCAGCTTCAGTTCTTACTGTTACCAACGACACCCTGTAAATGATCTTCTGGCCTTCCTTCATCCATGGCTGTAACTGGCCTACCTTCTTTAATGAGTCAACAGGCAGCCTGAGCAATGCACTGTCTCCTGCAACCATCAGCATAAAGCCTTCCATAGGATCGCCGGGGAACTTAGGTTCAGAAAT